>JAFRJH010000289.1 GCA_017432385.1 Kiritimatiellia bacterium | reverse complement strand
GCCGCGATCGTTCTGGGTCCTGAGCGCGGCAACCCGCCTTCGCAAGAGCTACGGCGCGGCAACCCGCCTTCGCAAGAGCTGCGGCGCGGCAACCCGCCTTCGCAAGAGCTGCGGCGCGGCAACCCGCCTTCGCAAGAGCTACGGCGCGGCAACCCGCCTTCGCAAGAGCTGCGGCGCGGCAAGAAGGCGATTATCCGCTGCCACGGCAACGCCGAGGACGCCCATGCCACGCTCTGGGCGCTGAGGAACCTCGTGTTCTACGGCTATACCGTCGCGTCAGTAGACTATCCCGGCTATGGACTCTCCGATGGTTCGCCTGACGAGAAGGGCTGCTACAGGAACGTCCATCGCCTCTACGACTGGCTTGTCGAGGCGCGCGGCTTCAAGCCCGAGGACATCATCGTGGACGGCTTTTCCATTGGAACTGGCCCTGCGACCGAGCTCGCGGCGACGCATCCTTGCGGCGGGCTCATCCTCGAGGCGCCGTTCCTCTCCGCGCCCCGCGTGGTGACGCGCGTGAGGATTCTCCCGATCGATCCGTTCCCGAACCTGAAGCGGATTGGCGACGTGAAGTGCCGCGTGCTGATGATCCACGGAACAAAAGACAGCATCATCCCCTACTCGCAGGGTCAGGCGCTCTTCAAGCTCGCCAAAGAGCCGAAGCGCTTTGTCTCGGTCGAAGGCGGCGACCACAACACGCTCGTCGACGACATGGGCTTTGACAACTACTTTGAGCTGATCAAGAGTTTTGTGGATGGGGATGATTTAGCCGCAAAGAACGCAAAGGGCGCAAAGGAGTGAAAATGAAGAATAATTCTTTTCTGCCGCTGTACGTCACCAACTTCTTCGGGACGCTGAACGACAACTTCCTGAAGACGCTCGCGAGCTTTACCGTCATTGGCTGGCTTTCCGACGAGCGCGTCAAGTCGGTCGCGATGGGCGTTACCGCCGGGGCGCTTGTCCTGCCATACATTCTCTGCTCGCCGCTCGCCGATCGCCTGACTGCCGTGTGGCCGAAGCGCCGCATCGTGCGGGCGGCGAAGTGGGCGGAGCTTCCGATCATGGCCGTCGCGATTGCGGGCTTCGCGCTCCACTCGCCGTGGCTCGTAATCGGCGCGGTGCTGCTGATGGGCCTCCAGAGCTCGCTCTACTCGCCCGCCAAGTACGCCCTCGTCAGGGACATCGGCGGCGAGGGGCGCATCTCGACCGGCATGGGCGGCATGGAGGGCGTGTCGTTTCTCGGCGTGTTGATGGGCACTGTTGCGGGGGCGATTGTTGCGGACATGGCTGGCACTTCGCTTCGCTATGCCTTGCTCGTCGGTTTTGCCGCGCTCGGCCTCGCGGCGAGCTACACCGTTCACGCTAAGGAGGAACTCAACCGCGCGCTTCACGCAGTGAACCCGATCCGCTACATCGCCCGCGCCTACCGCATGACGGGACGCTACGACGGACTCAACGCCGTCATTTTCACGCTCTCCGTCTTCTGGTGGGGCGCGGCGATGCTCCAGATGGGGCTCCTCGTGTATGGCAAATCGGAGATCGGCCTCAACCTCGACGCGAAGGGCACTGGTGCGCTGCTCTGCGCAGCGGCGGTCGGAATCGTCTGGGGTCAGGTCATCGCCGGGTTTGTCGACAAGCGGCGCTTTCTTCTCGGCGCGACGCTCCTGACGGGATGGGTGGGCGCGGCGCTTCTCGGCGTTCTCTACTTCGCGCCGCTTTCGCCTGTTGGGTTCGGCGTCGTGCTGGGGCTTCTCGCGTTCGACCTCGGATTCTTCAAGCTGCCGTTCGACGCCGAGATCCAGAAGGTCGTGAAGGGCCCGAAGCTGAACACGATGCTCGCCTACTTCAACCAGGTTTCGTTTCTCTTCATGCTCGCGGCGAGCGGATGCTACGCGCTCGTGAGCTGGGCATTCGGTCCGAAGGCGTTTCTGCTGCTCCTCGCCGTCGCGTTTCTCGTCGCGCCGTTCCTCTTCATGTTCTGCTACCGCTCGGTTCTGCTGTGCGTCGGCCGCTGGGTGTTCGCCCGGCGCTATAGGGTCGAGGTCGAGGATAAGACAGGATTAACAGGATTGACAGGATTAAGAGCTGGGGGAGACCCCAGGCTTGCATGCCGAAGCCTTGGCGAGGGCGCGACCCCCGAAAATCTTTTAAATCCTGTCAAGAAAACATCGCTCCTCGTCTTGCCGAATCACCCGGCGATGGTGGATCCGATGCTTGTGGGCGTGACTTTCTGGAAGACGCCGCTGAGGCCTCTTGCGGACGAGCTCTTCTTCCACGCCGGTCTCGTCGCGCCGCGCGGTTTGAAGACGCTGGGCGCGGTGGCCGTCCCGGACCTGCGCGAGCACCGCACTGCGACGGGTGCGTCGATTGCGCGCGGGCTGGGCGACATACTCAGGACAACGCTCGAGAACGGCGGGAACGTGATCTTCTATCCGTCTGGCCACATCCAGACCGAAAGCGAGCACGAAGACATCGGCACGCGCCAGCTTGCGTACAACATGTGCGGCGATCTGCCCGAGAATGCGCGCGTTATCGGTGTTCGCACGCGCGGACTCTGGGGGTCGATCTGGTCTCGAAAGGGTCGCAGGACCTCGCCCTCGTTCGTGCCGACTTTCATCAAGAGCGTCTTTCTGTGGTTCTTCTGGTCGCCGTTTGTCCCGCGCCGCCGCGTGACGATGCACATCGAGGACCTGACCGACCGCGTGAAGGCGTGGTCGAAGCTGACGCGGCTTGAGTTCAACCGAAAGCTTGAGGAGTGGTATAACGATGGTGTGGGTGTATTTTAACGCAGAGACGCAGAGGCGCAGAGTTTTAGACAGGATTAACAGGATTTACAAGATTAAGAAAGGAGCGGGAGCATGAATAAGAAAATCGTATTTGCCGCGCTTGCTGGGGCAATCTTAAGTGGATGTATTGTTGTTCCATATGGTTATGAAGAAGCCGAAGAGCGCACTTGTGGGAAACGGCTGAATGAAGACGGCGAAATTGTTGAGAGCCTTGTCCACCGGAAGATGCACTTGAACTTCTTTGCAGTTGGGCTGCTCCATAATGGATTCTTCGATACAAGCTACTTTGGGTATTCAAGATACGCATTGGACACGAAGGACGGCAGAAAGAATGTGTGGCAGATCGCGCATTTCCCGATGCTGTCCAGCGATGTGATAGATGGGGGAACGCCGGTTCCGGGGTCTGACAGGTGGATACTCACAAAAGAGAAGATCCTATCAGCCAGAGAGGTTGACCTTCGGATTATATTGTATTCGCCCAATGACGGGATCGTTTGGGACAAAACAATCAACAAAGTTTACAGGCAAGATCCTGAACCATGGAGATTTGGAGCGGATGGGCGCACTGTTGTCGTAAATGCAGTCAAAGGTGAAATTGTCCTTCCATTCTTGCCAGAGTAAATTACAAGCGAAATGGACAATCTCATGAATACGCGGATGATTTTTGCGCGGGGTGACGCGGGAAGGCTTTTAGACAGGATTAACAAGATTAACAGGATTATGAGAAGAGGATGGAAGTCTTAATCTTGTAAATCCTGTAAATCCTGTCTAAAACAAAAAACGTAAGGAGGCAGAAATGATCAACGGAATGACATGGGGAATCTACTATCTGATTCTGTTTGCAGTTTCGTTTGCAGGCTGCCTTGGGTGGGCTTTGAAACTGATTCGCGGCAACAAGCAGGGACGCGCGGTACTGGTGATGCTCCTAGGCCCGTTTGGCATTGCCTCATTGATCTGGGTCGCGACGCTGATTGTCGTGCTTTGCATGTATGGTATTTAGCCACAAAGAACACAAAGGTCACAAAGAGGAGTGGAGAAATGGAAATGAACGCGGGAAGGTTTTTTAGACAGGATTAACAG
>JAFRJH010000288.1 GCA_017432385.1 Kiritimatiellia bacterium | reverse complement strand
CTCGGCGCGGGCCTCGCGTACGTCTGCGTCCGCCAGCTCGGGCGGATGAAGGTCGGCGGCGCGCCGATCGTCCTCTTCTTCAGCGCGTTCTCGTGCCTCGCGTCGCTTCCGTGCCTGGCGCTCGACCTGCGTCCGATGACCGCGGCCCAGGTTGCCATAATGCTGGGCGCCGGGGCGGGCGCGGCGATCGGGCAGTTCGGCATAACGGCCGCCTACCGGTTCGCGGAGCCTCGTTCAATCGCGGTCTTCGACTACACGAACGTCATATTCACGGCATTGCTCGGGTTCGTTTTCCTCGGACAGGTCCCGGACGCGCTCTCGGTCGCGGGCTTCGCAGTCATCCTCCTCGCCGCATGGCGCATCTGACCGCCGGAAAATGGTATAATACGGGCCGGATGAACACATACCTGATATGGCTTGAGTGGCCCGAGAAGTGCTTCAGGGTCAACGGCGGGGACCTGCGGCATCTCGAAACGCTCGTTCCCGGGGGGAGCCGCGTCGTGCGCGTGCGCAGCGAGCGCGCGTTCCTGAAGGCCCTCCCGTACGCGACGCACGCTGTCGTCTGGCATTTCCGCAGGGAGTGGTTCGCGCTCGCCACGAAGCTGAAGGTCCTGGCGACGCCGGGGGCGGGGCGCGAACTCGTCTCGCTTGATGCGCCGAAGGGCGTGAAACTGCATTTCGGCGGCTTCCACGGCGCAATCATGGCGGAGTCCGTCGCGGCCTTCATGCTCGCGTGGGCGCGCGGCTTCTTCCTCATGGCCGGGCGCGAGTGCAGCGTCCGCAACTGGCCCCGGACATGGCTTTCCGACAAGTGCTTCACCCTGGCGGGGACCCGCGCCGTGGTCGTCGGCTACGGACGCGTCGGACGTGCGATCGGCGCGAAGCTGGAGGCGCTCGGCGTGTCGGTCGTCGGCGTCACGCGGCGCGCTCCGAACGACCTGAAGTCCCGGACGGCGGATCTGAAGAACGCCGACTGGCTGGTGATGGCGCTCCCAAGCGATACGGGAACGGACAATCTGCTGGATGCGAAGCTGATCGCCAGGCTTCCGCGCAGATGCGTGGTCGTCAACGTCGGACGCGGGAACGCCGTGGACGAGGAGGCTCTCCTTGCGGCGCTCAGGTCGGGGAGAATCGCGGGTGCGTATCTCGATGTGTTCAAGGGCGAGCCGACGCTCAATAGGGGCAAACCTGTGATTCTTAAGGAAAAACATACGAAGACGCCGCGAAATCTGATAAAAACGCCGCATTCTAGCGCTTTTTCCGCAAAATACATAAAAACCTGCTTTGACGAACTCAAAAATGACGGGGTCCTATAGAGTAAAGAGCGTAGAGGAGACGTGGGCGCTGGCGGGGGAGTTCGCAAAGGAGCTCGGTCCAGGCGACGTCGTGTGCCTGGAGGGCGACCTCGGCGCGGGCAAGACGACTTTCACACAGGGACTTGCGGCGGCGCTGAAGGTTCCTGGGCGCGTAACTTCGCCGACATTCTGCATTGTGCAGGAGCATCAGGCGCCGGATGTCCTTCTCGTCCACATGGACCTCTATCGTCTGCACGGAGAGGAGGATGTGGAGGCCATCGGGTGGGAGGACTACCTCGCACGTGGCGCGATCATGGTCGTCGAGTGGCCTGAACGGGCCGGATCGCTGATTCCGGAATCCGCGAGGCACCTTGTTTTCCGCCATCTTCCTGACGAAGAAAACCGTCTTATTCTCATTGACACCCAAACGGGGGATGTAGTATAATGCTGTCCAGCATGGGGAAACTGTCCCAAACATACCTGTTTTTGTCCGTTGCGCTCGCTCTTGCGTGCGGTTGCGGTTGCATTGACTCCATCATCGGCAAGTCCGAGCCCGAGATGCCGCCCATGACGGCCGAGTGGGTGGACGGGCCGCGCATCCGTCCGGGAGTCATGATGGTCATCCAGGTCGGCACCGTCTCGCAGCCGCCGACCACGATGCAGCTTCAGGTCGACCAGAAGGGCGAGCTGACGCTTCCGTATCTTCTCCAGGAGCCGGTTATGTGCAACGGGCTCTCGCTCGAGGCCCTCAAGGAGAAGCTCGTCAAGTGCTATCAGGTCTACATCAAGCAGCCGCAGGTCTCGGTCACGTTTGCTCCGTACGACGGCAAGGGCGTGAGTCCGTGGGGAACCGTTACGGTTCTCGGCGAGGTCGTGATGCCCGGGCCGGTGAACATGCCGCCGACGATGGACCTGACCGTGACGAAGGTGCTGCAGGCGGCGGGCGGCCTCAGGCCTTTCGCCAACAAGGGCAAGATTCTTGTCACGAGCTGCGACAGGGACGGAAACCAGAAGCAGACTCTGGTCAACCTGAAGGAGATCGGCGAGAAGGGGCGCATCGACAAGGACATCGCCCTCAGGGCCGGCGACGTGGTCTACGTGCCGGAGTCGTGGTATTGACATTTCGCGAAAGTGAAAGGACGAACAAAATGAAAAAACTCCTAATGATCGGAATGGCGGCCATCGCGACGGTGGTCTGGGCCCAGGACAAGGCGATGTCGCTCGCGGATGCAAGCGGCAAAGTTGACGCCGCGGCGAAGGATGCCGCCACCATGTCCTCCATAATGAAGCAGCTGTCCCCCGAGGATCAGGTCGCGTTTCTGGCGAAGGTCAACGCCGCGATCGGCAGCTTCCCGGGCTCGCCCGAGGAGAAGGCGGCCGTGTACCTCAACGCGAACGAGGCGGCGATGAAGAGCCACAAGGGCAATCTCCAGAAGCTTCTCGCCGAGACGTACGCCACGGTTCCCCTCGAGGCGCTCACGGTCATCAACGAGAGCTTCGCGAACGACCTCTTCAACCGCAAGGCCGATCCGTCCAGGCCCGAGACCGACGCATCCTTCAAGGCCAAGGCGCTCGACACGATGAAGAAGATACAGGCGCGCAACGCCGGTTCGCCCGATGCGGGCGTCCGCGACACTTTCGCCGCGCTCATGTTCATCCGCGCGTCCGACGGCACGCCGGCCGACTTCCGCGATGCCGTCGTCGCCAACCTTCCCGACGCGCAGACCCGCGACCTCGCCAAGAACGAGTGGATTCCGCCGGCGCTCGGCGAGGGTCAGTCCAAGACCTACGATCCGATGCTCGGTTCCAGCGTTTCCGAGCCTGACGCCGAGGCTCCGTCGGTGGACGTCGTCCTCCGCCTGGCCGGGCCCCAGTCGTCCGCGGCCCTCCTCGCCGACCTCATGTCCGACGGCCTTGCGATGCCGGCGACCGCCGCCAAGCTCGACTCCATGCGCGACGTCGCCGACTACGGCATGAACCGCATCCCCCGCACGACCAACAAGGACATGCCCTGGTACGGCGGGTACCGCCGCAACGAGGTTGCGGACCGCAACCGCGACAGCGAGGGCGGCAAGCCCGAGCCCCATCCCTACCGCTGGCAGAGGACCTACTGAGGTCGACGGCTTCCCAATCAATATAAAAACGGGAGAAGACAATGAAAAAGAGCTATCTCGCATCTGCGGTCGCCTTTGCGGCCATCTGCGCACAGGCCGGCGACATGGACCGTGAGAACGGCATCATGATCGGCGAGCGCCTCACGATCCGTCCGTATGTGTCGCTTTCGTACACCTACGACTCCAACGTCGACTCTAGCAAGCACGGGACCGACGGTTCGCAGTGGGTCGTCAACCCCGGCTTCGACGCGATCTACCTCGCGCAGAACTGGATGATCGACGCCGCGGCCTGGTACCAGTACCACGCCTACAACCATTATTCCTCGCAGCTCAACGAGTCCGGCTACGGCGAGAGCCTCAAGTGGAACTGGGCCAACTCCAAGTCCGACGAGAAGGGCTGGAAGGCGATGTTCTCCGAGCGCTTCGAGCAGATCTCCCAGGACGACGACATGTCCGACCGCCACGGCCGCGGCATTGGCCGCGACCGCAAGGAGTTCCACGCCGACGGCGTCATCCAGCGCCGCATAAACGAGTACTGGCACGGCAGCGCCATCGGCAACTACTACCTGCTTGACTACGACAACAACATGCAGAAGTACGCGACGCTCTACGGGTGGAAGCGCGCCCTCGCCGGCGCCGAGTTCGGCTATGCGCCGACCAAGTGGACCGACTTCATCATCCACGCCAACTACCAGTGGTACTGGCAGGACAACGACGAAGACAGCGAGGCCGACTACCGCGAGGGTTCCCGCCGCGGCCGTCCCGTCCACAGCGATTCCCGCGGCTGGACCGTCATGGGCGGTCTCGCGGGCCACGTCTCCGAGAAGATCACCTACCGCCTGCTCGGCGGCTGGAGCCGCTTCGAGTACGGCGACGGCACGAAGGACATCGACGGCTTCACCTACGAAGGCAGCGCCGACTGGCAGATCGACTCGACGCTCCACATGCTCGCCCTCGCCTCGAGCTACTACCAGCCTTCCGAGCGCGAATACGGCGCGGCGCTCAAGGTCTACACCGCGAGCCTCGGTCTCGGCAAGAGCTTCGTGAAGGGCAAGGTCAACGGCACTCTTGACCTCGCCTACCGCCACGAGACCCACGAGTACACAGAGTACGCCGAGGACGACTACGACGAGGACATCTGGATCTTCCGCCTCGGCCTCAACTACAAGATCAACCGCTATGTCGGCCTCTTCGGCCGCGTCGAGTACCAGACCGAGGAGACGAGCAACGGCGGCGCGCGTGGTCACGAGTGGGACTACGACCGCTGGCGCGGTACGGTCGGCGTCCGCCTGACCTACTGAAGTGCAGAAGTTCGTATCCAAATGCGGATTGGCGGCGCACCTAGCCTTGCTGGCGGTCGCGCCGCTCTTCCTATTCCCGTTTTTCGGCGAGTCGGTCGTTGCGCGGGTGCTCCTGTGGCTTTCGGCCGGCGCGGCGATCTGGGTGCTGCTTGAGCCGTCGCGGCGCAGCGGCGAACTGCTCCACGACGCGCGTTCCCGCGTGGCGTCCGAGATCGTCAGGGATCCGCTTTTCTGGGCGTCGCTTGTCCTGGTCGTCATGACGGGCGTCCGGTGGGCCAACGGCGGGATAGCGATCGCATACAACGCGGAGACCTCCGTCTGGTACATGAAGGAGCCTGCGATGGCGTTTTTCCCGGGGTGCGTCACCGCTTCCGGCGGGCTTCCGTTCGCGACGTCGGTCGCCCTGCTCGTGCTGCTGCAGGGCTGCCGCCATGCGCTAGGCAAGACGGCGCGCGCGTATTTTCTCGTGGCGTCGTCGCTTCTCGCCGGCACGGCGGCCCTTGTTGCGATAGCGACGGGGATGGCCGGCTACGCCGGGTCCCTGGAGTTCATGGAGTGTTCGCTCGCGACTTCTTCGTACCCCGGCATGGCGTTCGGGCTCCACTTCCTGGGCGGAATCGCCGGCCTCGTGGCGGGGTTCGAGCGCAGGTGGAACCGCTACACGCTCCTGTTCTCCGTCGCGATAGGCGGCTGCGCGTTGGGGCTGTACTTCTTCGCCCCGACGTTCACGGTTCTCGTGTTCACGGCGGCGGGCGCTCTCGTCCTTGCGTATTCGCTGGTCTTCGCGGGCTTCACGATCGGCAGCGTCGACGCGTGCAAGTGCATGGTCGCCGTGCTGATCGCCATGGCCCTGCCGGTTCTCTGCGCCATGGGCGCGGGGGAGGGCGGCGTCAACGGCGCGAGGCTTGCGTTCATCGACGGGGCGGGGTTCTTCCCCGAGAAGTACGGACCTCTCGGTGACCTGCTCTCGTCGATCTCGCAGAAGGTATGGAAGGTCCATCCGTGGCTGGGCTCCGGCGTCGGGTCGTTCCCGCTGGACGTCAGGTTCAACGCCACGCGGGCCGACTGGGCCATACTCCCGCACGGGCAGTCGGCCGCGCTGAACGGCTGGTGGCTCCTTCTTTCCGAGCGCGGCATAATAGGGGCGCTCTCGTTCGCGGTCATCGCGGGATTTCTCCTATTCACGTTCGTCCGCCGCCTCGTTTCGGCGTTCGGCCTCAGGTTCTACCATCCCGCATGCGTCCTCGGTGTCGTCGCCGTCGCCGCGGCGGGCGTCGACTCGGCATTCAGCGCGTCGTTCCTCCGCCCCGAGTCGCTTATGGCGGCGGCGGCGTTCTTCGCACTCGCAGCGAGCGCGTTACCGGCTCGCAGACGTGCGCAGGGCGCGGACAAGGAGCCGCAACAGCAGGACATCCAGAGCAATAAAAATGGCTGACAAACCTCTCTATTACGGAAGCTCCAAGGGCGGACCGATGTACTACGGCGGAGGCAAGACGCCGATGTACTACGGCGGGGGCAAGACTCCGATGTACTACGGGTCGTCGCGCCAGTACGGACAGTACGGCGCATACGGCTCCTACGGCTCGTACGGTTCGTACGGCTCCTCCGGGCAGGGCGGCGACGAGGGCTCGATAGTCGGCACGGTGACGGCCGGGCGCATGCTCCGCGTCATCTCCCAGCGCTGGCTTTCGGTCTTCGTGTTCCTGCTGGTCGGCATGCTCGTGTCCTTCGCGGTGTACCGCATCTCCCCCACGATATACGAGGCGAAGAGCGAGTTCACGATGGACATGCGCCGCGCGACGCGCGGCAGCGGGACGAGCGCGATCGAGAGCGCGATCGTCGACTACGGCAACAACTACGCCGAGATATTCAACACGCGCCTCTCCGACTGGCGGTCCGAGAAGATCGTCACGATGATCCTCCAGGAGTACAGGTCGAGCAACTCCGCGTCGGCGGTCACCGACGACGAGATACTGTCGACGCTCGTCGATTCCGTCCTCGAGCTCCAGCGCAATTCCCGCATCATCACGATCGCCGTCCGGTCCAAGTCGCCCAAGCTCGCCGCGGCGCTCGCCAACGCCTACGCGAAGGCGATCGAGTCCTACACCGACGAGGAGAACTCCCTCCGGTGCGACAAGGCCGTGAGCCAGGTCCACGCCAGCGTCGAGAAGAAGCGCCGCGAGGTCGACAAGATATCCACCCAGCTGTTCGAGTTCCGCACGGCGAACAAGGTGGACAATCTGCGCGCGTCGCGCGACACGATACAGCAGTCGCTCCAGAAGACGACCGCCGACATCCTCACGCTCGAGGCGGAGGAGGGCCAGCTCGTCGAGTGGGAGAAGGCGCTCGTCGCCGTGCAGAAGGATCCCGAGAGCTTCGGGTCCCTGCCGACCGGCGCCCAGCGCGCGCAGGAGATCGCGACCGAGTACCGCGCGTTCCTGGACGCCTCCACCGAGTACTCCAAGCTCCAGTTCACCTACACCGAGAACCATCCCGAGGTCGTCGCCAAGGCGAAGGAGCTCGAGATGGCGAAGAAGCGCTTCCTGGACGCGACGGCGCGCGCGCACCAGACGTGCAGCTCGACGCTGAAAGTCACGCGCAACCAGCTCGCCGCGCTCAAGGCCAGGCAGGAGGAGTACCGCGACGAGCTGTCCTCCCTCTCCCAGCGCATCGTGCTCGCCGAGTCCAAGCTGACCGTCCTCGACGCGGAGTACGGCATCGCCGGCGACGTCCTCAAGGACCTCATCAAGAAGGAGAACCAGGCGAGGCTCGAGGCGGAGGCCAACAACGAGATCGTCCGCGTCGCAAAGCAGGCCTCCGAGCCCCAGAAGCCCGTGCTGCCGAACGCGCTCGTGATCTTCGGCATAGGCGGCGCGCTCTCGCTCGCGCTCGGCGTGCTCTTCGTGCTCGTCATGGACAACCTCGAGGACACGGTCGTGAACCTCGCAGACATCGAGGGCCGCCTTTCGCTGAAGATGCTCGCGGTGCTCCCGCACGTCCGCCGCAAGAAGCGCGAGCAGGTCGCCAGGTTCCTCGTCGAGGACAAGTATTCGCAGTTCTCCGAGGCCGTCGCGGGGCTGCGCAACCTCCTCGACTCCCCGCGCTACGAGGCGCTCACCCGCTGCCTGCTCATCATCTCCACCCAGCCCGGCGAGGGCAAGACGATCACGTCGACTTCCATCGCGATCTCGCACGCGCAGGCCGGGCGCCGCGTCCTGCACGTCGACTTCGACCTCCGCCGTCCGCGCCTCGCGCGCGTCTGGGGCGTGGAGCTGACGCAGGAGCGCAGCTTCTCGCACGCCCTCCAGAACAGCAAGGGCGCGAAGATCGACTTCGCCGCCCTCGTGAACAAGACTTCCGTGGAGGGGCTGGACGTGGTCTGCTCCCTCCCGCCGGAGGGCGTCTCGCCCGCGACGATATTCGGCTCGAGCGTCGTGTCCGACTTCTTCGCCTGGGCGCGGGCGAACTACGACCGCATAGTGGTCGATTCGCCGCCGTACGGCGTCGTGGGCGACGTGGTGTCGCTGGCCGTGCTGGTGGATTCCGTGATCGTCATGTGCTGCCCCGACCGCACGCATTTCAAGCCGATCCAGTACTGCACGCGCTGCCTCACCGAGGCCGGCGCCAACATCCTCGGCGTGGTCGTCAACGACGTCGAGGTGTCGTCCGCCGCCGCGTTCAACCCGTCCTCCAGGCATGGGTACGGATATGGCTACGGATACGGATACGGCTACAAGCCCGATTCGTCCGCCTCGAAGTCCGGCAACACCGGGGACGGGGACGATGCGCCGGCGGAAGACCCGGTGGCGGTGGACGACGAGTTCACCGACGAAGACTGACTTAACCCCGAAAGGAACAAAAGACATGAACCAGGCAGAAAAGGAGCGCCTCGCGAAGGTCGGCAGGACCTTCAACGCGAAGAAGTACATCGAGAACGAGATAAAGGCGATCCGCGAGCAGGTCGGCGACAGGAAGGTGCTGCTCGCGCTTTCCGGCGGAGTCGACTCGTCCGTCTGCGCGGCGCTCCTCTACAAGGCGATCGGCAAGCAGCTCGTCTGCGTCTTCGTCGACCACGGCTGCATGCGCCTCAACGAGGGCAAGATGATCAAGAAGGTCTTCAAGGGCCAGTTCGGCGTGAACCTCATCGCGCTCGACTGCGAGAAGCGCTTCCTCGGCAAGGCGAAGGGCGTGACCGACCCCGAGACCAAGCGCAAGATCATCGGCGGCGAGTTCATCAAGGTCTTCGCCGACACCGCGCGCGACCTCCAGAAGAAGTACGGCAACATCGACTTCCTCGGGCAGGGCACGATCTACCCCGACATCATCGAGTCGGGCGTCGGCGGACACAAGGCGGTGAAGGCCCACCACAACGTCGGCGGCCTCCCGAAGGACATCCTCTTCAAGGGGCTCGTCGAGCCCGTCAAGTACCTCTACAAGGACGAGGTCCGCAAGGTCGGCAAGCTCCTCGGGCTCCCCGAGGAGATGGTCATGCGCCAGCCGTTCCCGGGACCCGGCCTCGCGGTCCGCTGCATCGGCGAGCTCACCAAGGAGAAGCTCGACATCCTCCGCCAGGCGGACTTCATCTTCCGCGACGAGATGCACAAGGCGAAGCTCGACAAGAAGGCCCAGCAGTTCTTCGCGATCATGACGAACGTCAAGTCCGTCGGCGTCAAGAACGGCGCGCGCACCTTCGGCTACGTCATCGGCATCCGCGCCATCTCGACGCAGCAGTTCGTCAAGGCCGGCATCGTCGAGCTCCCGTTCAAGTTCGTCACCATGGTCGCCGAGAAGATCGCGACGAAGGTCAAGGGCGCCAACCGCGTCGTCTGGGACGTCACCCCGAAACCTCCTGCTACAATTGAGTGGGAATAAGGTCCCTATGCTGGATAGGTGTTTTTAGCCACAGAGAACACAAAGAACACAAGGTGGTGTCTACTCCTTTGTGACCTTTGTGATCTTTGTGGCTAAGATGTTTAAGTATGAAAAAGGTTTTCATTGATGGGAGTGCCGGGACGACCGGACTCAGGATCCGCGAGCGGCTTTCGCCGCGCGCGGATCTCGAGCTCGTCGTCCTCCCGGAGGAGCTGAGGAAGGACGTCTCCGCCAGGCGCGACGCGCTGAACGCGGCGGACGTCGCGTTTCTGTGCCTACCCGACGCCGCGGCGATGGAGGCCGTGTCCCTCGTGGATAACCCGAACACGGTCGTCATCGACACGTCGACCGCGCACCGCACCGCGGACGGATGGGCCTACGGCTTCCCGGAACTCGCCGGCAGACGCGGGGCGATCGCGAAGTCGAAGCGCATCGCGAACCCCGGCTGCCACGCGTCGGGCTTCATCGCCCTCGTAGAGCCGCTTGTCCGCGCGGGAATCATCGACAGGGACGAAAAGCTCTCCGCCTTCTCCCTGACCGGCTACTCCGGCGGCGGCAAGAAGATGATCGCGGCCTACGAGGAGGAGCTGCGCGCGCCATCGGAAGGCGCGGGAGATGCCTCCCGTCCCGTGTTTCTCGGCGGTCGCCAGTATGCCCTTGGCCAGACGCACAAGCATCTACCCGAGATGGTGAAAATATGCGGCCTCTCCCATGCTCCGTGCTTCTCGCCGATCGTCGTGCCGCACTACAGCGGAATGGAGGTTACGGTGCCGCTCTTCGACCGCGATCTCGCCGCCATTAAGGCCTGCTACCGCGATTACTACCAGTCCGGGCTCGTTGGCTTTGTCGACGACCCCGCGGCGGCCGAAGGAGGATTCCTCTCCTCGGCAGGCCTCTCGGGCAGCGACGCGATGGAGGTCTCCGCCTACGGAAACTCCGAGCGCGTCGTTCTCGTCGCGCGCTTCGACAACCTCGGAAAGGGCGCCTCGGGCGCCGCGATCCAGAACATGAACATCGTCCTCGGCCTCCCGGAGACCG
>JAFRJH010000031.1 GCA_017432385.1 Kiritimatiellia bacterium | reverse complement strand
CTGATATGAGAAAGCGAAAGATGTTTGCGCGGGCTGTTGCGGGGAGTTTTTCAGACAGGATTAACAAGATTAACAGGATTGCGGGAAAGGTTCTTAATCCTGTCAATCCTGTAAATCCTGTCTAATAAAACTCGTAAAGAACAAACACTAGGTGTTGCGGAAATGAAGAAGGAAAAGTGATGGCAAAAACCACTGGTTTCGCTTCCTTAAACATGGTATAATGTCCGCAGACATGAATAAAGAAAAGTATATTTCTGTCGAGGAAGCCGCCAAGAAGTGGGGGAAATCCGCGCGTAATGTGCGGTTAAGGTGCCAGAAGGGGCATGTTCCAGGCGCGACCTTCGAGGGCAGATGCTGGCTGATACCCGCAGATGCGGTCGATCCAGGGCAGAGCACGCGGCGCAAGGTGAGGGCGAAGTCGATCTGGGATGTGCTGAAGGCAGAGAAGCGTTCGGGAACCAAGAACGGAATCTACCATCGGCTGCAAATCGACTTTGCCTACAACTCCAATCACATGGAGGGCAGCCGCCTGACGCACGAGCAGACGCGGTGGATATTCGAGACCAAGACCATCGGTTCGCTCGGCGAGGACACGCCAGTGGATGACGTGGTGGAGACGGCGAACCATTTCCGCTGCCTTGACATCGTCATCGAGACGGCCGGCGCGGCGTTGACGGAAAGCTACATCAAGCGTCTTCACGCGCAGCTCAAGAGCGGCACGAGCGATTCGCGCAAGGCGTGGTTTGCCGTCGGCGAATACAAGCGGCTCGACAATGTGGTGGGCGAACGCGAGACTTGTCCCGCGAGCGAGGTGCCGCGCAAGATGGCGGCGCTCGTCAGGGGATATGCGGCGAGCGGAAAGACACTGGAGGACATCATCGACTTCCATGTGAAGTTCGAGGCGATACATCCGTTCCAGGACGGCAATGGACGCGTCGGGCGGCTTTTGATGCTGAAGGAGTGCCTGAAGAACGGTATCATGCCGTTTGTCATTGCCGAGGGGCTGAGAAAATTCTATTACCTCGGACTCGACGAATGGCGGCAAAACCGCCGCGCTCGGCTGATGGATGTCTGCCTCATTGGACAAGATGTGTTCAAGACGACCACGGCAAATCTGCTGTCAAAGACTGCAAGCAACACTAATTGATCCTGTCTAAACAAAACCGAAAGGAGCAACCAATGAAACCATTTGTACGAATGTTACTCGTTTCATCCCTTGCGAGAGAGATGGGGGAACGCGGCTACTAATAACGCAAAGACCGGAGCGCTGGAATGAAGATAGGAATAAAGGCATCGGATGCCAAGTGGCTTATACTGGGCTTTATAGTGTTGTTTGTCGTGGCCCTTGCTACTTGGGTGACGGCATTCATCTATGTCGACACTCCTAGTGGTTGGCGACATCTTGCCTTGATGTATAGTATAGTCAAAGGTGCGTGGTGGATGGTGACGCGGACGATGGCCGCTCTTGCTCTGCTTGGCATTCTATGCCTCTTTGGCAGATTATGGCGCATGGCTTTTGGCGCTTTCGGCTCCGCGGTAATCGCGGTTGCGCTGGTGTCGTGTGCGCTATATGCTACTCGGCGCGACACAATTACCGAGCGCCGTACAAGTGTCGTCATGCGCGAACAGGAAGAGGTTGAGGCTTTCGGACGTACGTATAAAGGAATGGATGTCGGCTATTTTGCATGGCAGATGCAGAGAAGCAATGGATTTCGGTGGAGCCTTCTTGCCGAAGTAGAGTTGCTGGGGGATGTGATGGTTGGAAAGTTCTTCTCTCTATTGAGAGGATTTGACAAAATTGCTTTCAAATCCGCACCGCAATGCATTGTTCACGATTATGACGTCTATGCGTGTATAATGTGGAACAGTGGCGAACATCCTGTATATCTGCGCGTCAACGAGCGTGGGGACATTCTGGATGCCGACGCTTTCGCGGAGGCAGTCCGGAATGCTCAGCCGATTGTGCTTGAGTTTGACATGGATGCCAGCGCAGTATCGCTTGAACGCGCAGTCGGGAGAGTTGCGGAATCTGGCGCGCGGGAAGTCTATGTGTCTCGCGAAAAATCCAGCGGTGAGAGAGCCGAAGCGAAAGGAGAACGGTAATGCGATTGATGTTTACGCGGAGAGCCGCGGATAGTTTTTGTAGACAGGATTAACAAGATTGACAGGATTATGGGAAACGTCGGCAATGTTCTTAATTCTGTTAATTCTGTAAATCCTGTCTGAAACAAAAACCCGAAAGGAGGAACTGATATGAGAAAGCGAAAGATGTTTGCGCGGGGTGTTGCGGGGAGTTTTTCAGACAGGATTAACAAGATTGACAGGATTATGGGAAACGGCGGCAATGTTCTTAATTCTGTCAATCCTGTAAATCCTGTCTAAAACAAACAACAAAACAAAGGAGCGAAATGACAATGGCGATAATGGCGGCGACGGTGTGGTTCATCCCCGGGTGGCTCCGCTCGGAGAAGCCCGCGGACGGCGTCCTGGAGTGCGTCTCGAACGCATTCCCGACGGCGCAGGTCGAGTTCAAGGCGTGGGACGGCGACAACGTCGTCTGGCCGCTCTCGGTCGACTCGGCGGACAAGGAGTCGTGGCGCTTCGCGTTCGAGATCGCGATGATGCCGCCCGGGGCGCGGACAAACCTGACGCTCGTCGGCCATTCGCTCGGCGGGCGCATCACTGCCCGCGTCCTCGCGCGTCTCGCCGAGAACGGGCTCAAGGTGAAGCAGGCGGTCTTGATGGGCGCGGCGATTCCGTCCGACGACCCCGACCTAGAGAAGATGGGCCGCGCGAGCGTTCTTCCTGTGCTCGCCGTATGCAACCCCAAAGACAATGTCCTTCGCTATGTCTATGCAACGGTAGGCGGAGAGAAAGCCACCGCCTTCGGCGCGAACGGAACGCTGAGCCCCTGCGAGAACGTGGTCGAGTGCGTGACGCCGACGAGCATAACGCGTCAGGTGGAGATCGGCGAGAAGTGGGCGGCGATCTCCGCGCTGAAGCATGTCGCCAACCACCATGAGAAGTTCTACATCGAGTATGCGCGTCGTATCCTCGGCGGCGAGGAGCCGTCTGGGAAGGTCATGGTCCCGCAGGGCTTCCCTGGCGTAGAGGGGCATGTGATGGATGCGATGGTTTGGTGGGACGTCCTCGATTCGTCTGGCGGATGGAAGCTCGAGAGGAACAAGGTGACAGGCCACTGCCGCATCATCGACCCTGATCGGCTTCGCAAGGCGTGGGGCCGCGAGACGGAGATGCGCGCCGCGTTCGAGAAGGTGAAACAGCAATTGAAGTAATTGTATGAGCTTTTTAGACAGGATTAACAAGATTAACAGGATTATGGGAGACGTCGGCAACATTCTTAATCTTGTCAATCCTGTAAATCCTGTCTAAAACAAAAACCCGAAAGGAGGAACTGATATGAGAAAGCGAAAGATGTTTGCGCGGGGTGTCGCGGGGGGTTTTAGACAGGATTAACAAGATTAACAGGATTATGGGAAACGTCGGCAACACTCTTAATCTTGTCGATCCTGTAAATCCTGTCTAAAACAACAATAAGTAAGAAGGAGGTAAAATGATGGACGGAATAATACTTGCTGCGCTCGCTCTCTTGAGTGTGCCGGTATTGCTTATCGTTATACTCGTGAAGGTCTGTGGGCTTGAGGACCAGATTGCGGCGCTTGTGAAAAAGCTCGCCGCGGCAAATCCGCCGCGCCCTGCGAGCGTTCCTGTCGCGAGTTCTAAAAACAACTTAGACAACACGGAACAACAAGCTGCGGAAGTCGTGCAAAAGGACGCGACAGTTCCCGCGGGCGAGTTGGCCCGCGCACCGCAAAAAGTTGTTCCAAGTTGTTCAAGTTGTCTTCCGCCAAAGCCCGTCGAGCCGTTGCCGGAGCGGCAGGCCGAACCGCCGCCTGTCGTCAAATCCCCTGCGCCTGCAGTCCAGGGCGCGCCAAAGTACGAGCCGACGGCGGTAGACCTGTTCTGGATGCGAATCGAGGACTGGCTAGCCGTTCGCGGCGACTTCGCGCCGAAGGGGATGACGCACGAGTTCGCCTTCGCCACGCGCTGGCTGGTGCGCATCGGCGTGGCGCTGATCGTCGGTGCAATCATCTACTTCGTGAAGCTGTCGATCGACCGCGGATGGATGGGCCCGACCGGACGCGTCGCCGCGACGCTCTTCTGGGGCATGGTCGGCTGCGTCGGCGGCTCGTGGCTCGTGAAGAAGGAGAAGTATTCGCTTCTTGGGCACGCCATAGCCGCGCTTGGCGTCGTCGCGCTGTACCTCGGCTTCGGGCTTGGACACCGATTCTTCGATCCGCCCGTGATCGCCTCGCCCGTATTCGCGTTCGCCGCGCTCGCCGCCGTTACGCTCTGCGCAGGGGTAATGTCCGTCTACCTCCGCTCGCCCTACATCGCGGTGATGGGGTTGGTCGGCGGATATCTCGTCCCGGTGATCGCCGGACGCGACAGCGGCTTCCCGCTCGGACTCGACGCCTACCTCCTCGTCCTCAACCTCGGCGCGTTCTACGTCGCGCGCAAGCGCCTGTGGTCGGCTCTCGACTTCCTCGCGTCCATGCTGGCTGTCCTGATGTGCTTTGTCTGGAGCGCATCCCATCCGAATTCCGGCGGACAGTCTGCGGTGCTCGTAAACCTCGCCTTCCTCTCGGCAGTCCACGCGCTCTACATGACGGGCGTCATCGTCGGGTCGAAGGCGCGAGGCAAGGTCGGCAATGCTGTTGCGTGGGCGGGGCTATGCATCAACGCAGTCGCCTACTTCGCCTGGCTCGCCGCGGTCTTCCGCGAATCGTTCTCCAGCAGCTACGCGGGCCTCATACTCCTCGGACTCGTCGCCGCGTATCTCGCCGTCGCGACGCTGGCAATCCGCCGCGGCTGGGCCGACCGCGCGACGGTGAACATCCTGCTCGTCTTCGCGCTCGCGTTCCTCGCGATTTCGCCGGTCTTGCTGTTCGGGAAGGTGTGGTGGGTTGTCGCGTGGGCGGCGATCGCCGTCGCGGCGTCCGAGGCCGAGATGCGCTCGGAACAGAAAATCCTCGGCATCATTTCGTGGGTCATCTTGATCGTCGCCTCGTTTGCGACCCTCTTCCACTTCGCGCCGCTCGCCTACTGCCAGCGTTCGGTCGCCCAGCTGACCCAGCTTTCGTGCGGCGAGTATTTCTCCGAGTTCGCGCTGCGGCTGGTCCGCCTCTGGTCGCTCCCTGCCGCTGCTGCATTCATCGCGTACCGCAGGCGCGTCGGCCCGATCGCAATAGCCGCGCTCGCAGTGACGTTCATATTCTTCACCGGCGAGGCGCGCATCTTCGGCTATGTCTTCTTCCCATCGCTCAAGACGGGCACCGTTTCCGTCGCGTGGCTTCTCGCCGCGTTCGCGGGGCTCTGGGCCGGCATCGTCCGCCGCAGCCGCGCGACGCGCATCACGGCGCTTTCGCTTCTCGGCGTCTCGGTCGTGAAGGTGCTCCTTATGGACACTGCACATCTCGCGACCCCCGCTCGCGTCGCCTTGTTCGCGCTCGCCGGCGTCCTCCTCATCGTTGGGGCATTCCTATACATGAAGTTCAAGGAAAGGTTTGAAGACCATGCATAATGTAATACTCGCGATTCTCATTCCGCTTTCCACGCCATCCGCGTCGGCGGCACCGCAGCCCGAACTAGTGCCGATCTCTGGCTCCGTCACGCAGGAGTGCGCCGTCGCGGTTGCCGTAAAGCCGTCGCTCTACGCGCAGGCCACCCAGGGGAAGCCCGACGCGCTCCTGTGCGAGCTGCGCGTGCGCGACTCGAACGGGCGCGATGTTCCATATGCGGTGCGCGCCGCGAAGACGCGTGTCGTCGAGACGGAGAAGGAGTGGCGCGAGCTCAAGGTAACGCGTGTCACGGAGGCGGACGGACGGCTCGTAGTCGACGCCGAGTTTCCGGCTGGCTCATCGAACCCCGAGCGGTTTCTCGCGCTCAAGGTCGCAACGCCCTTGACCGACTTCGAGCAGTCCGTCGAAGTGTCGTCCGAGGGCGTGCCGCTTGCGAGCGGAGTTCTCTGCGACTACCGCAAGTTTGCAGACCTTCGCGTAACCGAGATGCCGCTTGAGGCATCATATCGCCGCACGCTGACCGTCACCTTCGCAAAGCCGACGAGCGAGGCGGCGGCTGCCGCGTTCGAGCGGACGATCCGCGAGAATGGCGAGGGAAAGCTCGAGGCGAAGAGCGTCCGGGAGTCGGTCGTGAACCGTCCGTTCCGCATCGACTCCCTGTCCGTCGCCGTTCCTCGGACGCGCGTGTCGTTCGAGGCGGCTCCGCCGATGATAGTGCACACTGCCTGCACGGTGGAGACGGACGCGAAGGCGAAGAAGACTGTGCTCGAGACCTCGGTGTTCGGACTTCCAGTGACGGCTATTGCCGTCAACGCGACCGACCGCAACTTCTCGCGCAAGGTCGCTGTCTTCCGCCGCATGGACGGGCGCTGGCATCCGCTAACCTCTGGCCGTATCAGCGCCGTCAACCTTCCGGGAGAGAGGAAGAGCAACCTTGAAATCGCCTTCGGACGCGAAGTGCGCGAAACGGCGCTTCGCGTCGAGATCGAGAACGACGACAATCCTCCGCTTGCTCTTGAGACGACTTCGGACGCGGGCGTCGGGCTCCCCCTGACGCTAAAGGTGACGCAGTACGACATCGTCTTTGTCGCTACCCCTGGCGAGAAGTATTCGCTCGTCGTCGAGCCAGGCGCGGAGCGTCCACGCTACGACGAGGCGATTCTCGGCTACATCGACCGCGTGCAGGATCCGGTGCGGTTCGAAATCAATTTCCCGCTCTACGACGGTGACGACGTGCTGAACGGCGAGAACGGCCCGACGGCAATCTGGCTTACGACGCCCTTTGACGTGATACCGTTCGTCTCGGCGATCGTCTTCGCCGCGCTAGGGCTCATCTGCATCCGGCTCATCAAGTCGACGGGCTCCTAATGCGGCCGTTTTCTCGAATTTTCACGCGTCCGCGCCCCAAAAACTTTGATATAATATCCGGAGTCGTCATGCGTGACGGCAAAATTCCAGGATAAACTCTACGGAAGGAAACAACAGAATGAACTACAAGTACAACTGCCTCAATCCGATTGCGGAATGCGGCCTTGGCAACCTGACCGACAGCTATGTCAGGACGGAGAAGTTCGAGGAAGCGGACGCGGTGTTCGTCCGCAGCGCCAAGATGGACGAGCTCACGCCCGGCGCGAACCTCCTTGCCGTCGCGCGCGCAGGCGCGGGCGTCAACAACATCCCCCACGCCGAATACGCGAAGAAGGGCATAGTGGTGTTCAACACGCCCGGCGCGAACGCGAACGGCGTAAAGGAACTCGTGATTGCCGCGATGCTCCTCGCGAGCCGCGACATCGTCGGGGGCATCGGCTGGGTCAAGGAGAACGCCGCCGACCCCGCGATCAACAAGACCGCCGAGAAGGCGAAGAAGGCCTTTGCGGGGACCGAGATACAGGGCAAGCGCCTCGGCGTGATTGGCCTGGGCGCGATCGGGCAGAAGGTGGCGAACGCGGCGGTCGGCCTCGGCATGGAGGTGTTCGGCTACGATCCCTATCTTTCCGTAGACGCGGCGTGGAACCTCTCCCGCGCCGTCAAGCACTGCAAGAACGTCGAGGCCATCTACCGCGCCTGCGACTACATCACGATCCACGTCCCGGCGCTCCCCGAGACGAAGGGCATGATCAATGCCGACGCGATTGCGATGATGAAGCGCGGGGTGATCGTGATCAACGCGGCGCGCGACGCGCTCGTGAACGAGAAGGACATGCTGGCCGCGCTCGAGTCGGGCAAGGTCCGCCGCTACGTCTCCGACTTCCCGAACGCGACCACCGCCGGACAGAAGGGGTGCATCGTGATCCCGCACCTCGGCGCCTCCACCGAAGAGGCCGAGGACAACTGCGCGGTGATGGCCGTAAAGGAGATGCGCGACTACCTCGAGAACGGGAACATCGTCAACTCCGTCAACTACCCCTCGTGCTCGCTTGGCGTCCCGACGAAGGCGGGCCGCATCGCGATCTGCCACAAGAACGTCGCGAACATGATCGGCCAGTTCACGTCCATCCTCGGCAACGCGAAGGTCAACATCGACTCCATCGCGAACAAGAGCCGCGGAGACTTCGCGTACACGCTCATTGACCTCGATTCGCCCGTTCCGGCCGAGGTCGTCAAGGCGCTCGAGGCCAGCGACGCGGTGATCCGCGTCAGGGTCATCAAGTAAGGGGATACCCCGATGGGATACGCCAGGAGACCTGCGGCCAGGCCCGAGCCCAGCGGCGAGACGCCCGTGAAGAAGGGCGCCTCGTCCTGGAAGGCGGAGTTTGGCGGCAAGCGGCGGCGCACGACGATGAACCGCGTCGAGGTGCTGCTGTTCACCTCCGAGCTCGCCGACCTCATCGAGGCCGGCATGACGCTCGGCCAGGCTCTCCAGGCGCTGTCCAACCAGGGAGAGGAGGACAGCGGCCAGCGGTACGTCTGCCAGGATCTCTGCGACCGCATCGTGCGTGGCGAGAGCTTCTCCGACGCGTGCGCCCACCATCCAAAGACATTCGAGCCGCTCTTCTCGAACATGCTGCGCGCGGCCGAGGCTTCGGGCGCGATGGTCGAGGTCCTCCGGCGGCTTGGCGAGCACTACGAGCGCTACGACAACATGCGCGGCAAGATCAAGAGCGCTCTCTCGTACCCGGTGATCGTCCTGTGCTTCGGAATCGTGGCGGTCATAGCCGCGCTGGTCTGGATCATCCCGAAGTTCGAGAAGGTGTTCGCGTCGCTCGGCGCGGCGCTGCCGCTCCCGACGCAGATCCTGATCGGCATGTCCAACGCCCTCGTCAGCTACGGGTGGCTGATGGCGATCCTCCTCGGCCTCGGCATCTGGTGGTTCTGCAAGTGGAAGGAGACCCCGTCCGGCCGCCTCAGGGTGGACCGGTGGAAGCTGAGGGCCCCGCTCATATCCGGCATAGTCGCGGCTGGCGCGTACTCGTCGCTCGCGTACACGCTGAAGACGCTTCTCTCGAACGGCGTGAACGTGCTGCAGGCGCTGAAGATATCCGAAGAGACATGCGGCAACGCGGTCATCGGCGCGGCGCTTGCGGACGCCCGCCGCCGCGTCACCGACGGAACGTCCATCTCCGGGCCTCTCGCGGCGTCCAAGGTCTTCCCCCGCATGATGACCGACATGCTGGCGATCGGCGAGCAGGCGGGCGACATGGCCGGCTCGCTCGAGCATATCGGGCGGCGGTACCAGAAGGACATGGACCGCAACATAACGACTTTCACGAACGCCCTCGAGCCGATTCTCATCGTGCTCATCGCGGGCGTCGTCGGTTTCGTCGCCATCTCCATCCTGATGGCCGTGTTCCAGGTCTCCGCGGCGGTCGGCTGACATGGAGCTGAGGCTCGAGGACGTCGCCGCGAGGCTGGTCGCGCTCGACCTGTGGGACGCGATCGGCCCCGTAAACTGGGCGATAAAGCCCCTCGGCTCCGCTTTCCCGTATTTCTGCACCCGCATGAAGGGCGACGGCCGCCCCGTGAAGACCAGGCTTCTGCTGCTTGACGGATGGCAGACGGTGCACGACTTCAACCGCACCATGGTGGACCGTTCGTTCGGCTGCTACTCGTCCCCGATGGAGATGCCGCATTTCGAGCTGGTCGTGATGGCGGACGGCTCGTTCGCGGCCGTCCGCAACGACCCGGGCTACATGCCGCGGGAGAGCCTTTCCGAGCGCGAGCGCGCCATTTTCGCCAAGCTGCTCTGGGAAGTCTACGGCGTCGTCATGAGGCTTGAGACCGACAAGGACCTGCCGATTGCATACGCCGCCGACAAGTCCGTGTTCTGCCGCACGGAGACGGCGCCGGACCGCTGGGAGGACCGTCCGCTTCCGCTTCAGCCGCCGCGGCCGTACGTCGAGCAGATATCTTTTCCGAACGAAGACCTCCGCAAGGCGAGGCTCCTGACCGTCGCGGCGGACGAGGCGATCGACCTCGACTTCAGGCTGCTTCCGAACGTGATGACGAGGGAGCCCCGTCCGCGCTGCGCCTACGTGCTGGCCGCCGTGGACTCGAAGACCGGCGCGCGCGTGATATGGGACAAGACGTCGGTCATGCCCGACGGAGGCCTCAAGGCGATGTGGACGTCGTTCCCTCCGCGCTTCCTGCAGCATCTCATAGCGCACGGCCGCGTGCCGGGCACGGTCAACATCCTCCCTGGCCGGGTCCACCGCATGCTCCATCCGCTCCTCATGGAGCTTTCGTTCAAGCTCGTCCTGCACGACAGCCTGCCGCGCCTTGAGCAGGCGATGAAAGTTTGATATACTATCCGTCACCTTGATGCCGGGGTGGTACAGTGGTTGACTACGCCTGATTTGTAATCAGGATCCGCAAGGACGCATCGGTTCGAATCCGATCCCCGGCTCCATTCCTCCCCGCTCCATGTCCCCGGCCGCCGTCTACCTGACCGTCGCGGGGGCGGCGCCGCCTGTGCGGATAGATCACGTCGCGTGGCCGGTGCCTTCTATCATGACTCCGTTCACGTTGACCGTGACGGCCTTCGGCCTGGCGCCGCCGTTGTCCGCATAAGCCTTGAACGAGCCTTTGAAGGATCCGCTTTTCGCGGTGTAGGAGAGCTTGAGCCCCGACGGGTTGTCGAGCGTCTTCGCGGGATCCACCGTGGCCGTGCCGCGGAGGTAGACGACTTTCCCGGCTTTCGGAAGGACCCATCTGGTCCCGTTCCGGGAAATCGGCACGCCGCAGGGAAGGTAGTCCGCAAGAAGCCGCCCCTTCTGTCCGCTCCAGAGCTCCTCCGCCTTCGCCTTGTCGATGGAGAAGGATGCGTTCGCGGGGAGCGCGCCCGGGCTGCCGGCCCTCGCGCCGTCTCCGAGCCCGGTGACCGTCGCCGCGCCTTTGCCGTCTGCCGGCATCCAGATGCAGAAGGCTACGCCCGACCTGGCCGCCGCGAAGGGAATGCAGCACCACTTCTGCCCGAAGATGAACCGGCACTGGGTCGACGAGAACTTGGCGCCGGCGGCCGTCGTGCCGGACACCCTGGCCTTGCCCTTGGCGGCGAGCGTGGCGCTGGCGCTGCCGCCGTTCCAGATGATGTTCATCGCGGAAGGCCTGCCGGCGAGGGCTGCGGCCGCGGCGGACTGCACGCCTCTGTCCTTCGACGCGAAGAAGTTCTGCGCGCCGTCCACCGTGAACGCCCCGCACCTGCCCGTCATGCCGTCCATCCCCAGCGTCAGCAGGCATTGGTGGGCGCCGTCCAGAACGAGCGTCGTAGGGCCTGTGGCGGCGATTCTGGCCCTGCCCCCGGGGGCCTTGAGCGTGGCCTTTGCTCCGTCCGCGATCACCGTCGCCTTTACCGTCGCCGTGCCCGACCTCGGGTTGGGCTTGCCGATCTTGACCTGGATCGTCCCCCGCACTCCTCCGTCCTGGTCCGCGAGGTAGCCGATGTATTCGCTGGCGGCGTTGTTCGGCACGGTGCCGGACGGCTTTTCGCAGAGGAACGGCGCGCGCTCCTCGGGCTCGGGCTCGGCCCAGTGCGCGTAGAACGTGGCGTCCCGCCTGACGACTGTCGAGGCGGAGACGCGGGCTCCTCCGTTCCTCGCCGTGTACCATCCGACGAAGATGTATCCGTCGCGCTTCGGCTCGGGAAGCGTGCCGACCGGCTTGCCGACCGTCGCGGTGACGGTCTTCCCGCCGCGTCCCCCGTTTGCGTCGAAGACGACTGTGGCGAACGCGGGCGGCGCGTCGTCGTACGCAGTGGCCTGGTTCTCGCTGCGGAACCCGGAGACCGCGGAGCAGAGGTTCCTGATTGCCGTGGTGTTGTCGTGGGTCGCGTCTCCGACCGCCACGCCGTTGAAGAAATGCCTCGGCGACGAGAAGTAAGGCGCCTCCTCGTAGGAGTTCCCGAATCCGTCGCTGTCGTATGCCATGATCGTGCGGTAGCCCACGCCGTCGCCGCCCGTGAAGTAGTATCCGCAGGAGTACGGGTAGGACTGCGGCCCGCAGCTGTCGAGATCGGCCAGCATGTCGGTGTGGCCGGCGCCCATGTTGTGCCCGACCTCGTGCGTCATCGTGTGCGTCCCGGCGTCGGACCGGACCGCGGTCGCGTTGTAGGCGCTTCTTGCGAAAGAAGACGGGTCGTCGACGTTCTCGAGGGAGAATCCGGTTCCTGTCGTTCCGTACGCGGAGCCGGTGTCTATGACGATGCACACGATGTCGGCCCCCAGGGCGTCGCGCCACTCGCCCACGACGGAGAGGTTCACCCCGTCCACCGTCCTGCCGTACCTCACGTTCTGGACGGCGGCGGAAGTCCGCGTCCCGAGCGAGCAGCCCAGGCACTTCACGCCCTTGAGCCGGAACGAGAAGCTGTCCGTGAGCGACGTGTTCCTGAGCGCGGCGTTCATCCTGTCGACCTGAATCTCGGCGAAGTCCCTCGGCGAATAGCCGTTCTCCGCCGCCCACGCCGCGGCCGGGGCGTCGAAGACGACCAGGATGTCGACCCGGCAGGGCGTCGAGTCGTCGGCGAGCCGCTCCTGCTCCGGCCGCGGCGGTTCCGCCGCGGCCGCCTCCCCGTCGTCGTCCTCCGGCGCGAG
>JAFRJH010000287.1 GCA_017432385.1 Kiritimatiellia bacterium | reverse complement strand
GTTGGGGAACCAGCGGTTGGATCACCTCCTTTCTAAGGAGACATCCTCCTACGCCCTCCGGGGCTGCGGAGGAGATGGTGAAACGTCTGCCGCGCCGCAGGGCGCCGGCGGATGCATCTACACCGCTTCAGACAGGCATTTAACTGTTCCGTTTCTCTTCCGAACGAGTCGAGTGGGCTTGTAGCTCAGTTGGTTAGAGCGCGTCCCTGATAAGGACGAGGTCACAAGTTCGATTCTTGTCAGGCCCACCAGCCTCCGCCGTTCCGGCTTCGGCTCGGCAAAACATGGGGGTATAACTCAGTTGGTAGAGTGTCTGCTTTGCAAGCAGAATGTCGCCGGTTCGAATCCGACTACCTCCACCAGTTTTCCGTCATGACAATCCGTCTCGGCATCTTCTTTCTCCCTTCTCCGCGGGCATTGCCTGCATCGCATTTCCCCGTTCTTCGCGAAGGCACGATTCGTCCAGATTTGGTATAATATGCGAAATGTCCCGTGCATCTACAGCGAAGTTGGCGCCAAGTGTCGCGGCGGCGGTTCTGTCCGTCGCGTTTCTCATGGCGTCCGCTGGTGAGATCGACGTCGCGAAGGAGGCTCTCCGCGACGGTCTTTGGGACGTTGCCCGCACTCACGCCGCGCGCATCGGCTCGTATGAGGCGAGGCTCATCATTCTCGAGAGCTACGCCCGGGAGAGGAAGTGGGACGACCTCGTCAAGACGCTTGACGGCTGGGGGGACGAGCGCGGAGAGGGCTTTTCCTACTACAGGGCTCTCGCCCTGGCGGAGTCTGGCCGTGGCCACGAGGCCGAGAAGGCGCTGGAGGGCGTGGTGTTCGGCGACCCCGGGTACGCTGCTCTTGCGGCCCGTCTCAGGGCGCGGCTCGCGATCGACGGCGGCGACCCCGCGACGGCGCTCAAGATACTGAGGGAGACCGGTTTCGACGCCGCCGGGGTTGACGCGAAGATGGCCGCCGCGCGTATACTCGAGGCGAACGGGGACAGGAACGGAGCGGAGACGATGTGGCGCGAGGTCGCGTCCTCGACGAATTGCGACGAGCGCGCTTTCACGACCGCGGCGGCGAACCTCGGGGACATAGGCCTGCTTCGGCGGGCCTATGCCGAGGCGAAGAGCGCCGACATGAGGCTTCTCGCCGGGCTGAGGCTCGGGATGCGGCTCATCCGCGACCCCGCTGCGTTCGACGAGGGCGCGAAGACGATAACAATGCTTGCCAAGGACTCTCCCGACGCCGCCGACGCGAAGCCGGCGTACCTTGCGCTCGCCGACGCATATCTGGAGTCCGGCAGGTACGCCGACGCGGAGGAGGCGTACCGCGTCGCGATGGAGACGTGGCCGGATGCCGCGAAGGTCTGCGAGGTCCAGGAAGGACGGGGCTGGGCGCTCAGGCGGCTTGGCCGCAACGACGAGGCGGCCGAGTCGTTCGCCCGCGCGGAGGAGTCGGCGGCGGACGACGCGGCCCGCGCGAAGGCGGCGCTGGAGCAGGGCGACGCGCTGTCAGCCTGCGGCCGCGGCGAGGACGCGATGCTGAAGTACAGGCAGGTTCTCGAGAAGTACCCCGAGACGCCCTCGGCCGTCAAGCTCAAGGGGCTGATGCGCCTCAGGGAGATGGAGTCGAGGGGACGCGACCTCTGCCGCGAGTACCGCTACCGCGAGGCGCAGGACGTGTTCGCGAAGCTTGCGGCAGAGGATCCCTCGCGCAAGGTCCGCGCCGACTACATGCAGGTGCTGTGCATGTACGGGCAGGGGCTGGACAGGGAGGCCCGGGACAAGGCTGCGGAGATCGCCGCGCAGACGAACGACGTCGCGACCGCGGCGGAGGCGACGATGTGGCTCGCCAAGGTGTCCTACAACCGGCGGCGCTGGCGCGAGTCGTCCGCGCTGTTCGAATCCTATGCGACGAACCGGTACGCGAAGGCCGAGAAGGTGCCATTCGCGCTCCTATGGGCGGCGAGGGCCGCGTTCGCGGCGAACGAGTTCGACAAGGCGATTGCGCTGGCGACAAGGCTCGCTTCGGAATACCCCGACTCGTCCGAGAAGGGCGCCTCCCATCTTGTGCAGGGAGAGGCTCTCATAGAGCTCGCGCGGTTCGACGACGCGATACTGGTCCTCGAGCGCGCGGCGCTGTCCGAGGGGATTCCCCCGGCGGAGCGCACCAGGGCCAGGATACTCAAGGCCGATGCGCTCTTCGCGATGGGCGCGGACAATCCGGCGCGCTACCGCGAGGCGCTGGAGGAATACCGGGCCGTGCGGCGCGGCGAGTCGCTGTCGCCGGGGATGATGCTCTCCGTCTCCTACAAGATGGGCAGGACGTTCGAGAAGCTCAAGATGCACGACGGCGCAATCGACGCGTACTACACCGATGTCGTGCTCGCGTACCGGAGGGGCCGCGAATCCGGCGTCAAGTTCGATGACGATGCGCGGACGGTCTTCTCTCGCGCGGCGATGCGGCTTGCGGACGAGTACGAGAGCCGCGGCTGGGAACAGCAGGCGATAAACATCCTAAGGCTCGTGTCCGCGAGCGACGTGCCGGCCGCGAAGGAGGCCGAGAGGCGGATCGAGCGCATACAGACGAAAGGGGGCATCCTGTGACCGGGATTCTTGCGGCGGTGACGATAACCAGGGGTCCGGTGTTCTGGATCCTCCTCGCGCTGGCGGTGGCGGCCCTGGTCGTGTTCTTCGAGCGCTTCATGGAGCTCAGGCGGGCGCAGATAGACTGGCAGGGCTTCATAAAGGGCGTGGTGAACGTTCTGGAAGGAGGAAACGAGGACGAGGCGCTCGCCATGTGCGAGGACACGGCCGTGCCGGTCTCCAACATAATGGCGACCGCGATCCGCCACCGCGGCGGCAGCGCCCGCGCGCTCCGCGAGGCCGTCGATGCGCAGGGCCGCGCCGAGGTCGGCAGGATCGACCGGCGCCTCGGTTCGCTCGCGATAATCGGCCAGGTGGCCCCGCTTCTCGGGCTCCTCGGCTCGATATTCGGGTTTATAAAGGCGCTCACCCTCGTAAACGGCGCCGAGCTC
>JAFRJH010000286.1 GCA_017432385.1 Kiritimatiellia bacterium | reverse complement strand
GCTTGTTGCGTTCACAAGCACTATACGCACGGCACTGACAAATCTCCCGCGGGAAATTCATTTTTTATTCCATCAAGTCCTCAATGGCGCAGGCGAGAGGACGGGCAAGCGAGGCAAGTGTCGAGGCCGACGCCCTGTTGATATCCTGAACGCCCTGATAGATTTTCATCCTCCTGCCTCCTCGCGTCGAATATATTGATACAGGCGCAAGAGGCATGAATGAGATTACGGTGCGGACGAAATCGCCAGCCATCATCATAGTCCCAGAGAAAGGAAAAACTCAGGTGGTTGGAGAATGGCTCAGTAGAGGAATCCGAACAGCCAAAGGGGAATCTTGTTGCCCATGCCGATATCAACGTCGTCATTCACCACATAACTGTCAGACAGGTCCTTGATCTGCTTGAACTTCTTGCCTTTTCCACCGACTTCAAAGATGTAACGCCCATCCACAAGGAAATCACCGACACCAGTAAACTCGACATTATGGCATTGCCTCACCTGGTTATAGAAGTATGTCTCGCGCTTCACGCCCTCGTCAATCTTCGGCACAAGCGCGTACATGAGATTTGTGTTGTCGCAGTATATCTTCTCCGGACGAGAACGATTCTCAAGTTTCATCCCCGTCCCCGGGACAAGCGCAAGCAATCCCGAACGATCCAGTGCGCGTAGCATTTTCAGCCCTTGGTTGCGCTCTGTTCCAAGTTCGCGGTATAGCTCGCTCATGTTCGGCGACTGCGGCGTCGAGGACGCGAGCACCTTGAGCATCTTCTTCGTCGTGCGAATCGTTTCCTGGGAGACGTCCTCAACCGCCGGATAGTCGCTCTCCAGCACTTTGTTCACCGTTTCCAGAAGTCGCTCCCGGTACTGCGAATGCGACTCCTTGTAAAACGGGTAGAATCCGCTCCTGAGATAATTGCCAAAATGAAGAAGCACCTTAATGCCCGATGTTATCTCGGCAGCTATACGGCGATGGTTCTCAAGTATCTCGCCCAAGGTCAGAACAGGCAAATCGGCGATTCCCTCGAATTTCAGATACTCGCGAAAAGACAGCCCCTTCAACCGATACACGGCTTGTCGCCTGGAAAGGTCTCCTTTCGCATTCTCCAGCTTAAGCATGGACGAACCGCTGTAGACGAACTTCATATCGGGAAACTGATCGTACAAGTTCTTGATAAGCAACGACCAATCCTTGCCGATCTGATGAACCTCGTCGATGAATACATGCGTAAACCCACGTGAATCCAGATACTCGACCGCATCCTTGACCCGATACTGCGAGAACCAGAGATCATCAAGGCTTATGTAGACCGCCTTGTCGCTGCCGACCCCGAACGACTCCTTCATCCGCTGCCGAAGCATCGTCGTCTTGCCGGTTCCGCGCGCCCCCATAAGACAGATTAGTCGATCCGACCAGTCGATTTGAAGATAACGATGAAAATCGACAGAAACCCTGCCAACCAGTCGGTCAGAGGTCCTTAGCAACTCCTGCATCGCTTCGTCAGTCATTTGAACTCCGTATATTCATTTACTATTTTTTGCAAAGATTTAATAATTCCATTTACTAAAATCACGCATATAATATCATAACTGCAACGATATGGTCAATGCTCGGTCCCCAAGATCTCATTCCATCAAGTCCTCGATGGTGCAAGCGAGGGGGCGGGCAAGCGAGGCAAGCGTTGACGCCGACGCCCTGTTGATGTCCTGAACGCCCTGCTCATAGAGCTGTATGTTGCGGATGTTCACGCCCGAGAGACGGGACAGCTCGGACTGGGAATGTCCGGCGGCAAGCCGCATGCGGCGCAGGTTCTTCTCGACTTTCACCGATTCAAGCTCCTGCATGAAGTCCTCGAGAAACCTCAACCATAGTCGTTATTGGGCTTTCCTTTGCCCAACAACGGCTTTGGCACCTCAACCGCCGATCCATGATAGATTTTCATCCTACTGCCTCCTCGCGTCGAATATATTGATACAGGCGCAAGAGGCATAAATGAGATTACGGTGCGGACGAAATCGCAACCGCCCAATCTGGGCGGAACGCTTTTCCCCTCCTAGAGTCCCACAAGTACAGAAAACCGCCGCGCGTTAGTTTGCGCGGCGGCAATAACAAGCCGTATTCCGTATGCTCAATCAGCGCACCACCTTCCGCTTAACATCATCTTCCTTGACCTTGAGGCGAACGGTGAGGTAGTTGACGCCGGATCTTTTATTCTGCGTATTCCATTTCGACCGCTTCGATCATCTTGTTTACACGGTTCTTGACCTTGTAGATGATCTCTGGCGTAACGCCGAAAGCCTTGGAAATCTCTTCTATCGGACGATTTTCAAGCACATAAGCGCGGTAAATCTCGCGTGACTGCTGCTTCATCGCCACTTTTGTGAGGACATGTTCCACCGCGGCCTCGTGCTTGGCCTTCGCCCAGCTAAGGTCGATCTGATCCCGCTGTTCGGAAGGAACGGCGAGTTCTTCCGTCAAATCGTCGATCGAGCAGCGGCCCGCGGCATGCCGCGCCTGATCCTGACGGTAAAGCGTAATCAGCTGACGGCGTATCAGGAGCGAGAGAAATGTCCGAAACCGCGCCTTGTCGGCATCGTACTTCCCCGACCTGATGATCTCGACAAGTTTGAGGTACACCTCCTGAACGACATCGTCCGGGTCGTGTACATGGTCATTCCACTCCACAAACCGACGGATGGCGGGCGTATAGAGATTGAAGAAGCGCACCCACGATGCCTCGTTACCGCCCGTCACCTCGACAGCCAGCTTCTGAAGCAAGGTCAGAGACGTCGGAGGAAAGAAACTCACCGCCGAGACCCCTCGTAAATGCCATTGGCGCTAAACGCCGCGTCAAAGTCATCGATCGCGGCAGGTGCAGATCGGTGGTAGAACACAAAATAGCCGATGGCTGCGGCAACTACCGCGGCAGCCCCCGCGAGCGCGAAAAGAACGCGGCGCTTCCGCCGCGGCGGCTCCGGCTCCTTCTCCGGCTCCGGCTCGGCAGCAGGGGCGCTTCGCAGCGTTTCGACGAGTTCCGAGAGATTCGTCGGACGCTCCGCCGGATTCTCGGAGAGGAGGCGCGGCAAAACGTCGATCCAGCGATATTCAAGGGTTTCCAACAGCTTGAAAACCTTGGAGCCAGGCTCGTACCAGATTCCGGTCAGCAGATAGACAAACATGACACCGAGAGAGTACGAGTCCGCGGCTGGCGTCGCCTCCTCTCCGCGGGCGACTTCGGGAGCCATGTAGCCCTGCGTCCCCATCATGAGGCGAGCGGACGTTGCAGCCTCCGACACCATCGTGTTGACGGCCTTGACGTCGGAACGCAGCCGTTCCGAGAAAAGGCGCGAAATGCCGAAGTCCGAGAGGACGACATGCCCGCCGGAAGGAAGAAGGACATTGCCCAGCTTGATGTCGCGATGAACGATGCCCTGTTCATGGATATAGTCGATGACAGAGGCAAGTTCGGTGAACCACTGGAGAACGCAGTCCTCGTCAAGTTCGTCCGTCCTGACGTCCGAGAGCGTACGCGGGCTGCCATCATCCGACAAGACAAGCTCCATCACGAAATACGGCGTCCCCGTTGCTTCGTCGAAGTTCAGGTCGAAGACGTGTACGAGATGCTGATCATGCAGACGTGCGAGCACCTTGCCCTCGGTCAGGAACTTGTTCTTCAGAACATCGACATGCCCGTCCTCAAGCGTAAACGCCTTCAGCGCGTAGTGAACGCCGAGCTGCGTGTGCTCGACCTCGTAAACGGCACCCATCCCGCCTTGACCGAGAAGGCGGATGATTCGATAAGTTCCGATCAACCGTCCAGGTGCCAGATCCATTCTACCATGCCACTTGCTGATGACGTGAATTATACCACATTTTGCACTGCCTGTATCAATGCACCGTCAAGTCCAAGGATTCCAAAGGGTGCACCGAGAAATTTATGCAGACACCCCAATATTTCCCCTTGCATTTCGCGCACACATATACATGTCAACCAAATCATCTAAAAAGGCGCGTTCCAGCGCCCAAATCCTCGCCGAGATCGCCGCCCTCCCGCCTTCGGTCCAGGGCACAATCTACAAGAACGTGCGCAAGAACGGAACCGCCGCCGTCTACTACAACTCCAGTACACGCACAAGGGCAAGAACCACTCGTTCGCGATCCCGGTGCGTTCTTGCCTGCGTATCCCCGTCAGTGCGCCTCCAGCCAGTTCGAGCCTACGCCGATGCCGACGTCCAGGGGCACCCCGAAGTCGAGCGCGGTCGTCATCTCGCGGCGGACGATCTCCTTGAGCCGGTCCACCTCGCCGAGGGGCGCGTCGAAGACTAGCTCGTCGTGGATCTGCAGGACCATCTTCGTCCGCATCCGCTCCGCCTTCAGCGCCCTGTCGACGTTGACCATCGCGACCTTGATGAGGTCGGCGGCCGACCCCTGGATCGGCGTGTTGATGGCGTCGCGCTCGGCCGCCTGGCGCGCCGTGGCGTTTCTGGAGTTGATGTCGCGCAGCGTCCGCCGGCGCCCCAGGACCGTCTCGGCGTAGCCCTTCTCGCGCGCCTTCGCGACAGCGGACTCCATGTACTCGCGCACCTTCGGGTACAGCCTGAAGTACGTCTCTATGAGGTCGGCGGCCTCACGGCGCGGCACCTTCAGCCGCTGCGAGAGCCCGAACGAGGATATCCCGTAGATGATACCGAAGTTGACCATCTTGCACTTCGAGCGCTGCTCGGGGGTGACGAACCCCGGCATCACCCCGTACACGCGGCTCGCCGTGTCGCGGTGGATGTCCTCGCCGTTCCTGAACGCCTCCAGCATCGCCGAGTCCTTCGAGAACGCCGCCATGAGCCTGAGTTCGATCTGCGAGTAGTCGGCCGAGACGAGCGCATGGCCCTCGTCCCGGGCCACGAACGCCTTGCGTATCAGCCTGCCGCGCTCGGTGCGGATCGGTATGTTTTGGAGGTTGGGGTCGGACGAGCTGAGGCGCCCGGTCTCGGTGAACGCCTGGGAGTACGTCGTATGGACGCGCCCGTTCGCGTCTATGAGCGCCGGCAGCTTGTCCACGTACGTCGACTTCAGCTTCGTGCAGGCGCGGTACTCGAGGACGAGCGGCACGATCGGGTGGGCGTCGGCGAGCTTCGAAAGCGTCTTCTCGTCCGTCGAGAACTGCCCGGACGCCGTCTTCTTCCCTCCGGCGAGCCCCAGCTTCCCGAAGAGAAGCGCGCCCAGCTGCTTCGGGCTGTCTGGGTTGAAGCCGGGGTCGGCGTGCCCGAGTATACCGCGCGTCAGCCCGAGTATCTCGCGGTCGAGTTCGCGTCCGTACTCCCTCAGCGCGTCCACGTCTATCCTTACGCCCTCGCGCTCCATGTCGAGGAGCACCTTGACGAGCGGCTCCTCCACGCCGGAGAGCGGATTCGGGAGCGGCGGGGGAGGGACGGGGACCTGCGGGCGAAGCGCGTCGTCGAGGCGGAGCGTGAGGTCCGCGTCCTCCGCCGCGTAGTCGGCGACGAGCGCGGCGTCCTTGCCCTCGAGCGTCGGCTCGGGCTTCCCGCGCTCCTGCGCGCCCGCGACGTCCTCGAACCGGATCATCCGGTAGCCGAGCACCTGTTCCGAGAGCTCCTTCAGCCCGTGCCGCGCCGCAGCGTCCATGCAGTAGTGCTCCAGCATCGTGTCGCGCGGCGTGGAGGCGAAGCCGATCCCGTAGCGGTGCAGGACCGCGCGGTCGAACTTCACGTTGTGCCCGACAAGCACCTTCGACGGGTCGGCGAACAGCGGACGGAAGATGTCCACTAGCCCGGCGTCCACATACCACGCCTTCCCCGGCGCGGAGGCGAGCGAGAAGCCGAGCATCCGGCAGGTGTTCGCGTCCTTCGCGCTCATCCCCGGCTCGCGCGCCGCGGTCTCGGTGTCGAACGCGACGCGGGCGCACTTCATCAGCTCCGCGGCGACGGCCCGCGCCTCTTCCTCGGTCGTGACGTGCCGGTAGTCGTGCGGGGTGTCGGCGATGGACCTGAGGGGCGCGGCCTCGGGCGCCATGGCCGCGACGTCCGACACCCGCAGGACG
>JAFRJH010000285.1 GCA_017432385.1 Kiritimatiellia bacterium | reverse complement strand
CGGACTTTGACCAGGATTGGTTCCATAGTGGGTCTCCTTTGGAGGGTTGTTGATGCAGACATTATATCAACACACCCGCCCGCTAAGCGAGGCGGCGGGCGAGGGCGAGGAGGTTCTTCACGCCGTTCAGCTCGCCGAGCGCGCGGGTCACGAGGAACTCGAGGTCGTCGAAGTCCTCACGGCTGCCCGAGTCGGCAAGGGCTACCATGTCGAGGGCGAAGAGCCCCCGCCACGCGCTGAGCGTGATCGCCGCCACGTTGCCCACCAGGGCGAAGACGGCGTCGAGGTTGACCTTGCGCCCGACCTCCCGGTGCTGAAGCCTGTAGGCCGCGCGTAGGCGGTCTCTGCGGCTTTCACTTTTCGCCTCGATTCCGCGCTGGCGCGCGTACTCGGCTTCGGCAAGGTGCCTCACCTCGGCGGCGACCATCCTCTCAACCTGCTCCGGCGAAGGGAAGCCTCCGCCGGGATTCCATTGTTTACTCATGTGTTTTCCTTTCTGTGGCCTTTTTGCCACGCAACACATGATGCGCCAAAGGCGAATGAAAGGCAACGGAGCCGGGCGACAATCCGCCCGGCGCAGGACAGGCGCAAGCACCCTTTCACGCGATCTCCCAGCGGGCGATCTCCTCGCCGCCTGCCGACTGCACGACCCACTCGCCGTTGCCGTAGTCCACGACCTCGCCGCCGCGGTCGCCGGCGATCTCCGCCGCGTCGCGTTCGATGTGTCCGCGCGCCTCGTCCGTCGTACGGAGGTGATCAGACGGTTCTTCAACGAGGAGTACGACGCCGCGACGACGGCCGCGATAGCAGCAGAGCTTGATTCGCCGAGGGACGACACGCCCCGCGACCTCGTGAAGTCCGACGTCCCCGGCGGCGTCTCGGTCAGAGGGAAAGAATCACGGAACCTTGATTCTTGAAAAGAACCACTGTCCGTCGGTCTTTTCAAGGTGAGCAATGAACTTCTCGGCCTTCGGCTCGTATCGCGGCCACGTCGCCTCGGTGCCCGAGTAGTCGATCAACCCCTCGACACTGGCTTCGGAACCGTCGACGCTTATATCGAGCGCCTGGAATTCCACCACGACCCTGGACGCCGCAGATCGGAAAGCCAGAAGGCCTCCTGCGATGTCGTCGTGTAAATAGGATGTCTTAAGCCCGTGGCGAAGATCGATGATTACACACCCGTCCTTGAAGTGACGCGCAAGCGCCTGCGCCTTTCCTGCGCATTCCATCACGGGCTCTCCCTGCTCCTTCGCCGCAAGCCTCTCGACGTCGGCGAACACACGTTTGATCTGAGCCCGCTCGCTGTGCGTGAAGAGCCACAGCGACACCGCAGCCGCAAGGAGGACGGCGTAGACTACCGCACGGCGAACCGTCATGAGCGCGTTTCCCCTATCGGCACCTTCGCACCGCCAGCACCTCGGCGATGTACACGATGTGAAGATCGTCGGCGGACGAATACCACTTCTCGAAAGGCGCGCGGTCGATGAACGACGCCTCCGTCATCGGCTGGCGGTAGAGCGTCCGACATTCAAGAACGAGGTTCGCCTCCTTGTACGTCGGCGGCTTCACCGCTTCCGATGCAACGGGCGTGAGACCTGTGAGCGCCATCTTGTCGCAGTCGCGTCCGCTTTTCGTTCCGCAGATTGTCAGCGCCTTCCGGTATTTCTCAGGGAACGCCGAAAGCGTGAACTCCGCCCGCGCGTCGAGGAACTCGCGTGTGTACCGAGTGGGCCGCACGACGACGGCGACGACGGGCTTGCCCCACATCGTCCCCGCGAATCCCCAGCTAACGGTCATCGTGTTCCACTTCGCGGCGAAGTCTCCGCCGGTCAGCAGAAACCAGCCCTTGTCAAACTGCGCGAACGGCCTCGCGACGAATTCGGAGGGTTCGACCCTGTTCATTTCGTTGTCCATTTTCTCTCCTTTTGTTTTTGCAAATATCAGCGGGGCGGCGAATGCCGCTGCACCCGCCACCGCCCCAGACATGAAATCCTTTCTCGACAGATCCATCATCACAATTTTCCTTTCCTGTCATTCCTTGGCTGGCAGTTCTTCCAGCGCGAACACTTTGTAAAAAGACGATCTGGCGGACGGCGCGGGCAGAAAGAGATCAATCGCGCCTCTGTCCGCCCCGGTCTGCCCGCCGGATATTATCTTGCCGATCACCGCCATCAGCCTTTCACCAACAGTACGATTTGAACGACTATCACAACTGCCCACGCATTCAGCACCCATTCCAGGACATTGTGTGTTATCCGTACCCACTTCACCGGGCAGGAATGCACGTCCAAGGGGCGGTGGAGAATCCATATCGCCATGAATAACGCGGCAAAGCCTATTATCGAAAGTATCAGGGCAATCATATATTATATCGCCTCCACCATCTTCACCAGCTGGGCGCGGATTCGATCTTCTTCCTCTTTTTCTCCGTGTGCGACAGCATACGCCAGCAATCCCTCCAGCTTCTGGATTTCCGCCATGTACTGCGACCTCTGTTCCATGTTCATGAGAATCCCCTTACTGAAACTTGGCGGCGAGTGCGGCGGCCTGTGCGCAGGCGTCCGTGGCCTTGTATTCTTCAGTGCCGTGGAGTCCGGGGATCAGAACATGGCCGACGTCCTCAAGACCGAGGAGCCCGGTCGTCTTCTTAAACGAGAAAACGAGGCCGTCCATCGCATCGACCGTCGGCTCTCCGCAGCTTGCGATAAGTGCAGCCTTTTTGCCTTTGAGGTCGAAACCACCGACCAGAAACGAATAGAAGCGGTCGAGCGTCGCCTTGATCTGCCAAGGCCACGAATACCAGTAGAGCGGCGTCGCAAGCACTATGCCGTCCGCCTCCAGAATGGCCTTGGCGACGGATGTGAAGTCGTCGTCGAACACGCAGGTGCGTCCCGCCACCTTGCCGCAGGCGTTGCAGTTTCTGCACCCTGCTACTTTGAGCTTCGTGGCATTGAAGCGCACGACTTCATTGCCCATCTTCTCTGCGGCCGCCTGAAAAGCGTCGGCCATGCCCTCGGTCGCGCCCGTGCGGGGGCTACCTGTAATCACAGTAATCTTCATTTCAGAATCTCTCCTTGTGAATCCTCTCGGGTTTCCACTTGTCCTTCGGCTTCGCCGACGGATCGGTCGGGAAGCCTACGGGAACAACACAGAGCGGAACGTATCTTTCGGGAATAGAGAGGATGCTCCTCACGGCGGCTATGCGATCTTCGTGCGGATAAGCAGCCGTCCAGACAGCGCCCAGCCCCTGCGCTGTGGCGGCGAGAAGAAGGTTCTCCGTCGCGGCGGAGCAGTCGAGCATCCACCACTTGTTGGGTTCGCCGTTTGCAGCCTGCACCGTGTCGCCGCAGACGACAATCGCGACTGGTGCCTGCGCAATCATGCCGCCGAAGCGGTTTGCACCAGCAAGTTTCGCCAGCGTCGCCTTGTCCCTCACGACAATGAACTCCCACGGCTGGAGGTTGACCGCAGTAGGCGCGGACATCGCCGCGCGAAGCAGCTTCTCGACCATCTCGTCCGTCACCTCGCGCGAGGCATCATAGCGCCGCACCGATGTCCGAGCGGCAATTACCGAAAGCGCGTCATTCGCGCCCTCGTCCTTCTTGCAGCCGTCAAGCACCATGACACTTGCCATCGCCAACGCTCCTATCAACAATCGCTTCATGGTTCTTCTATTAGATGGTCGCCACGAGATCGGCGGCGCTCTTGCGTGTTGTGTGCAGAGGCGAGGGTTTTGCTGCGGAATCGGCGTAGCCAACGGGGAAGATAGCGACGAGGTCGTAGCCCGCAAGTTCGGGGACAAGCTCCTGGAGCTTCGGCGCGTCGAAGTGGCCGACCCACGTTGTGGCGAGCCCCTGGTCCTCTATGGCGAGCATCATGTGCGTCGCAACGATTGTCGCATCGACGTCCGCGAAGTTCGCCTTGTCCGCCGGACGCACCCACGCCTCCTCGCGCTTCGCCCCGACGATGAGGAACACTCCTGCACCGAAGGTAAACGGCGTCACGTCGTGTATAGCCTTGAGCGCATCGGGCGACTTTGCGACCCAAATCCTGAACGGCTGCTTGTTGACGGCAGTCGGCGCAAGTATGCCTGCTTCTATTATCGCGTCGAGCTTCTCCTGCTCCACGGGTTTCGTCGCCAGCTTGCGGCACGAATAGCGTTTCCTCGCGAGTTCGTTGAATGTCATTGTTCTTCTCCTTGTTTAGCTGTTTATTGAAACTGCTGTGGCGTTTGCTTTAGACACTCATCATCCTGTAAATTCTGTTAATCATGTGTCTTAAAAACCTTCCACGCTTTTTTGTTTAGACACATCATTTACAGAATTTACAGAATTAAGACCTGTTGTGGTTTTGGGGCGATAGACGCGATATTTGTGCTTGCGCTCAAGCGATGCTGCACCGAAGTTGATAAGCAGTCCATCGTCTATTCCCGTTGCAGCAAGGTAATTGACAAGCTGTGCCTCATGCGCAGCACACAAGGCAGAGACGGCCTTCAACTCAAGAATCATGCACTTCTCGACAATGATGTCTGCCCTGTAGTCGCCAACACGTACACCCTTGTATTCTACGGGAATCGGAACTTCCTTCTCGCATTCAAGGCCAAGCTCCTTCAATTCGATCATCAAGGCGTTCTTATACACCTCTTCTAGATAGCCCGGCCCGAAATGCCTATGCACCGCCATTGCTGCGCCTGTTATCTTGTAGCGAAGTTCCTCAACATTCATAATTCTGTTAATCATGTGTCTTAAAAACCTTCCACGCTTTTTTGTTTAGACACATCATT
>JAFRJH010000284.1 GCA_017432385.1 Kiritimatiellia bacterium | reverse complement strand
GGCCTGCCACGACTGCATCGACACGCACCAGGCACCCTAGCGGGGTGCACAACTCGCCACCATGCCGTTCGTGTCCACGTGAAATAGGACCAGTATTCCCGATGAGCGCCGATTTTGCTGTTATGCAAAGCTGTCCTGCGGTCGCGGGGTGGGCAAGGCAGCCGATCCTCGCCAGTTCCCGACCTATATGGTTCTCCGCTTTCGTGGAAAACATGTGTATTATAACATATTTGCATGACGAATGGTGAAGGAAACAATTTTGTTAGACTTTACCAGATCATGGTGATTTAGTTTGGAGGTTCATCCACGACCATCCGCAGGGATAGTGCGCGGTCTGACTGGAGTTCTTCCTTGAATGTCTGGGAGTTTGTGACGCCTCGCTTGGCCATGAACACGAACGCCGGAGTCCTTGCCAGCATCATTGCGCCGATGATGTTTGCGTTGCAGCGACGGGTTCTTACGTCCTCGCAGTAGGCGAAGTCCCGTTTGCCGTGGTAGCCGGTCTCGATTGCCCATTCGGACCGCACCGCGTTTGCGAAGAAGTCCACGCCGTGCCTTTCGTCGATCTCTATGGTCGAGGCGTGCCAGGACGTTTCCACTTCCGTCCGTTTCCCCTTGTCCGGCCCTGACAGGTACTCCCACTGGCGCCGGGTCTGCACGAGCGTGTGCATCCCGAACATGCCGAGCTGGGCTGGGTCGTCCAGCCTGAATATGCGGGTCAGGCGGGCCTCGAGCCGCCCGTGTCCCGACTCTACTTTTTTTTAGAGGCCACGGGGTTCCTTGCCTTGACGACCGCCTGGGCGTTCCTGAGCAGTCCCTTCTGGTTGCCCTTTATCTGCACGAGGCTTTCGCCGTTGGAGCGCGCGACGGTCCGCACCGTCTCGTGCTGGCAGTGGAGCGCGTCCGAGCAGACGAGCGCGTTGGTGAGGTCCATCTCCGACAGGAGCCTGCGTCCGACGGGCATCTCGCACTTCCCCGTCTCGCCTTCCTTGCGCGAGACCGGGGCCACGGCCACGGGCGCGCCGCTCTCGACGTTCACGACCGACACGACGCCCATGACCTCCTTGACGAACTTGCCGTCGAGCGCGAGTTGTCTCGGCAGCGTCCCCTCCTGCGCGGACATCCATTCCGTGAGCTTCCTGGCGAAGTCGTCGAGGTCCAGCGTCTTGAGGAAGTTGTACATCGTCACGTAGCTCGGGACCTTGTACTCGTGCTTTGCGACGACCCCCGCCTTGCTCTTCGCGTGCGGCATGCACAGCTCCCTGCGCTGCGGCATGTCGAGCCTCTTCGCGAAGCGCGCGATCGCCTTGACCGAGTTCGCGCCGCTCATCATGGCCATCACGACGATGGAGAGCATGCCGCCGATGTGGAACGTCCTGTTGCTGTCCCGCGTGTCCCTGACGCGGCAGAGCGCGTCGTACAGCGACTCCCTCTGCTCCTTGCCGATCGGCATCACGCCGTCCGAGTTCCCCTGCGCGCCGAGCGTGCACTCCTCTGGCAGTTCGCGCGCGTTCAGCAGCTCCAGCGCATCGGGGACGAGCGGCTTTACCCAGAGTGTCTTCGGCCTGTCGTTCGGGACGTAGAAGTCGCACTCCTGGCGGTTCGTCCGCGTGAAGCCCTTCGTCATCCCGAGGGGCGTCCACCCGGCGGCCTTGTAGCACGCCCCGGCCGAATGCTCCACGTCGCAGAACGTCTCCGCCAGCAGCGGACGGTAGTGGAACTTCCTCATCCAAAGTCCGGCAATCTCCCGCGCCGCGAGCGCGAGGCACTGCGAGGCGAGGTTCCTGCGCTCGCCCGGCTTCGCGAGTATCGTGAAGCGCCGGTTGGACGCTATGAGCTTGAGCCGCTGCGCGCGCAGAGACGGCGTCCAGCCGATGTACTCGTCGCGCCGGAGCAGGTGGTAGCACGCGCCGCCCCACACCATTATGGCCACCCACTCCCCGCCGTCCTCGATGACGAGGCGAAGGGTGTCGCCCCCGGAGTGGGTTTCGCCCATATAGTGGTACTTCTCCTCAAGTTCCCCGAATCGCTTGAGTTCGTCCGCTTTCCAGACTGGTCTTATCTTGAGCATGGTTCCTCGTTTCTTGCACATTGAGACGAGGATATCATCTCATATTTCGCCGCTTTTGTCAATAGGGGGGTGGCAAATTCGATATCTACAAGGCGAACGCGCCATGAACTAAATCACCATGAACACGCCAAAAATTCTTCAACTTTCCCCTTGCATTCGCGGCGAAAATAATGTAATATTTTCACCAAACTCTAAGGAGGCTCTGCAAGAATTGAACAACGACTTCCTGGTCTTCGACCACGTGACAAAACGCTTCGGCGCGATGACCGCCGTCGACAACGTGACGCTCGCCATCAACAAGGGCGAATTCTTCTCGCTGCTCGGTCCGTCCGGCTGCGGGAAGACGACGCTTCTGCGGATGCTCGGAGGCTTCGAGCGCCCCGATTCCGGCCGCATCTACCTGGAAGGCAAGGACATAACGGACCTGCCGCCAAACCAGCGGCGCATCCACACCGTCTTCCAGAACTACGCGCTGTTCCCGACGATGACGATTT
>JAFRJH010000283.1 GCA_017432385.1 Kiritimatiellia bacterium | reverse complement strand
GCGGCAACTACTCGGCCGACGCGGCCCGCATCGTGGCCGAAGAGGCGGAGAAGGAGGGGTATCCGCTGGTCGTCTACCACATTCCCAAGACGATCGACAACGACCTCAGACGCTGCGACCACACCCCGGGCTTCGGCTCGGCAGCGCGCTTTGTCGCAAGCGCGATCCGCGGCGACGATCTCGACAACCGCGCGCTCGGCGGGGTGAAGATCGACGTCATAATGGGTCGCGACGCCGGATTCCTAACCGCGGCCTCCGCGCTCGCTCGCGTCCGTCCAGACGACGGTCCGCACCTCATCTACCTTCCCGAGGTTCCGTTCTCCGAGGCCGGATTCATAAAGGACGTGAAGTCTGCGCTAAGGAAGTTCGGACGCTGCGTCTGCGCCGTATCGGAGGGCATCCGCGGAAAGGACGGCGTTCCGATCGGCGCAAAGCTCGGCTCGGGAGAGAAGGATTCCCACGGAAACGTCCAGATGTCCGGGACCGGCGCGCTGGGCGACGCCCTTGCGCGGCTTCTCAAGGAGAAGGCGAAGGTCAAGCGTGTCCGCGCGGACACTTTCGGCTATCTGCAGCGCTCTTTCCCGGGAATCGCCTCCAAGGTCGACCAGACGGAAGCCCGCCGCGCAGGCGAGGCGGCCGTGAAGGCGGCGCTGAAAGGCGAGCTCCAGAAGGGCACGATAGCGATTGTGCGCGAAGAAGGCCGCCGCTACAAGGTCGCCTTCGCGCCGGTGCCGATCGCAAACGCGGCGAAATACACCCGCAGCGGCCCCAAGGAGTACATCGCCAGGAACGGCCACGACGTTACGAAGGCCTTCCTCGACTACGCCGCACCGGTCGTCGGGGATTTGCCTGAATGCGAGGTTTTCTGATATAATTAACTCATGATCGAGTTCACCGACAATCAGAAGAAGACGATCGCAAGCGGGCTCACGCTGCTCTCGCTTGCGGTCGTCTTCGCCTTTGTGGGCCTAGTCGGATGGGGTGCGCTAAAGGCGCTCTCGTTCGTCTCCGTCGCGATAACGCCCGTCGTGGCGGGTCTTTTCCTCGCGCTCTTCTTCAAGCCGTACTATCTCTGGTGGCAGAAGATAGTGCGCAACCCGACCGCAGCCGTGCTTCTGATGATGCTTTCGGTCATCATCCCGGCCGGCGCAATCGCCTGGCGTTTCGGCTCCTTCCTCGTAGACCAGGCGACGAACCTCGTCGCGCAGGCCCCTGCGCTCGCGGCGAAGTTCATGGACTGGTTCCACCAGACGTTTCCGAAGGCAAGGGAGCTGGCGGACAGCCTCGGCATACCCTATCTTGACTGGATAGAGATATACAAGGTCAAGGCGGCCGAGGTCGGCGTCGGGATGCTCGGATCGGCAACCGGGCTGCTGAGCGGGCTTGTCGCCCTCGTGTTTTTCGTCTATTTCCTCACGCGGCCACACATGCGCGGCAGGGACTACGTCAACGAAATGCCGTTCCTTAAGGACGATACGCGGAGCTTCGTCGCCGAGCAGATAGACGCTTTCCAGGACATCGTCGTCAGCTTCTTCCAGCGTCAGGTCGTCATATGCCTTCTGGAGGGGCTGCTGTACGGCCTTGGATTCATGCTCGTCGGCCTTCCCTATGGCTTCGTCATCGGATTCATGCTTGGCGTCCTGAACCTCGTTCCGCTCTTCGGCACGGTCACGTGCCTTCCGATAGCGCTTCCACTCGCCTATTTCGGCGCCGGTGGATCCGGACTGCGGCTCGCGGGCGTGCTGACCGTATGGATTGTCGGACAGGTCCTGGACGGTTATTTGATCACGCCGAAGATACAGGGCGACAAGACGGGGCTCGGCTATGCGGGCGTAATCTTTTCGTTCTTCTTCTGGGGTGCCGTGTTCCAGTCCATGCTGGGTCTTCTTCTGGCGATTCCACTCTCGGCGTTCTGCGTGGTTCTCTGGCGCTCGCTCAAGTCGAAGTACATAAAGCCCGTCGTCTGATTTCCCGCCGCTCTCCTCCGCATATCCCGAACAACAAACCACGAAAGGTACACAATGATGCCACTTGTCGCCTCGATCGTCTACTGCTACGTCGGCTGCAACACCGGTTCTCCCGATCAGCAAGGCCTCCATGTCCTTGAATGCAACACAGAAACGGGCGATGCTAGGATCGTCCAGAGCGTGAAGGGCGTCCAGGGCACTACCTATTTCCAGATAGACAAGGCGAAGAAGTATCTCTATTCCGTCGCCGGCGAGAAGGGCGGCGACGGCAAAACGCACGGCTTCGCCGTAAGGTTTCCAATCAGCGGACACTCGCTTGGCGCGATGGAGAGGTTTGCGGCGCTTCCGTGCGAGACGCCATGCCACGTCGCGCTTTCCCCCGACGAGGGGACGTTCTCGTTCGCGGCCTACGTCTCAGGCACCGCCGGGACGTTCCGGATATCCGATGCCGCGAATGGCTCCTCCCCAAAGGTCATGAGCGACGTCCTTGAAAACAAGGGAATGGGCCCGCGCACCGACCGTCAGCAGAAGGCGTATGCCCACCAGACGTTCTATACGCCGGACGGATCGAAGATGGGCGTCGTCGACCTCGGAACCGACCACATCTTCTTCTACGACCCCGCGACCATGAAACGCATTGACTCGATGACGATCACCGCCGATCCGGGCGATGGCCCGCGCCATGCGATCTTCGACGGGTCGGGCAAGGTTCTTTTCGTGGTCAACGAACTCGGCAGCTCGGTTGCGTCCTACCGTTTTGACGGAGCGAAGTTCACGAAAGCCGGCAAGTGGTCGATGCTTCCCGCGGACTGCACGCTCAAGCCGGCGGAGACAAAGGCCGCGGCGATAAAGCTGACGGGGGACGGCCGGGTACTGATGGCGTCAAACCGCGGGCACGACTCGATTGCGTTCTACGACGTCGGCGAGGGCGGCATGCTCAAGCTTAGGAACGTCGCAAAGCTCCGCGGCAGGTTTCCGCGCGACTTCGAGCTGATGCCCGGCGAGAAGTTCATGGTTGTCGGACACAAGATGTCCGACGAAATCCAGGTCTATGCGTTCAACCGCGCGGACTGCACTCTTTCTCCGGTCGGGGATCCAATCCCCGCCTGGCGTCCGCTCTGCTTCAAGTTCCTGTAGCGGTCATTCGAGGGGCACGTCCCACGAGGACGTGCTTCCTCCGACGCTGACGGGGACGGTCGTCTCCTTTGCGTCGTCGCTGAAATAGCGGAGTGTGCCGTCTTCCTGCACGACGGGAGCGGGCGGCTTTGCGGCGGCCGGCCTTGTCTTGGGCGCTGGCTGCTTCCTGGCCGGCTCCACGACGGTGGCCGAGTCGTCGTCCTCCTCGTCGAAGTAGCGGAGCGTGCCGTCGGGATTCACCTTGGGGGCGGGGGCACCTTTGACGGAAGGAGCCTGCGGCTGCCTGTCCATCTCCTTGAGTGCCGAGCCGATGATGTCGTCGACGTCGTCGGAAGGGACAAGCGCAGAAGGGGAGGAGGCGGCGGGGCGGTTCTTCTCGCGCTCAAGCCTCTCGTAGTACTCGGGATACAGCTTGCGGCGCTGGATCTCGATCTCCTTCTGGCGGAGAATCTCCTTTTCCTTGGCAAGCTTCGCCTTTTCCTGCGCAAGACGCTCCGTGGCCTTCTTGAGCTTCTCGGCGTCGGTCCTTACCTTGCGCTCCTTGTCCCTCAGCTCTTCGGCCG
>JAFRJH010000282.1 GCA_017432385.1 Kiritimatiellia bacterium | reverse complement strand
AGCCGCCGGCGCACGACGCGCGCAGTGCGGCCGAGGCGTCGACGCCGGGCGAGCCTGCGGACGCCGACGACATCGGCTGCGAGCCTGCCGGCGGCCAGGGCGGCAAGCCGCTTGCGCAGAGGATGTCCTTCGAGCCCACGATCGAGGTCAACGGACTGCATTCCGGCTACGGCGGACCAGGCGGCAAAACCGTCATTCCCGCAGAGGCCGTCGCCAAGATCACCATGCGGCTCGTCCCAGGGCAGTCGCCGCGCGCGGCGATGGACTGCGTCAGAAGCCATCTGGAGGCGAGGTGTCCGCGCGGAATGAAGATGTCTATCGGCGACTGGTCGGGCGGCGCCGGCGGGTTCAGGCTTCCGCTTGCCTCGCCGATCTTCCGGCTAGCGGAGAGCGTCCTTTCCGAGATGGATCCCCGCGGACCGCTCTTCCTGTGGGACGGCGCGTCGATCCCCGTGCTTTCCGCGATACGCGAGGCGTCCGGTGCGGCGCCGCTGATCGTCGGCTGGGGCCAGAGCGAGGACCGCATCCACTCCCCGAACGAGAGCTACTCGTTCGAGCAGTTCGAGAAGGCGAGGGACTGGAGCCGCCGCATATTCGCGGCGCTGTCCCCGGAGGCTCCGGGGGTGCGTTCGTGAAGATCGCGGTCGGGCTCTCCGGCGGCGTGGACTCCGGCGTGGCGGCGCTTCTCCTCAGACGTGCCGGACACGATGTCGTCGGTATCACGATGAAGCTCTGGCGAGGCACCTTCCGCGGCGGTGCGCGCGACGCGTGCTTCGGTCCCGGCGAGGCGGAGGACATCGAGCGCGCCCGCGCGCTCGCGGAATCTCTGGGGATCGAATACAGGGTGCTCGACTGCTCGGAGGCGTACGAGCGCGAGATCGTCGGACTGTTCCGCGAGACGACGCTCAGGGGCGAGACGCCCAATCCGTGCGTCATGTGCAACGCGGCGATGAAGTTCGGCCTTCTGCCGCGGCTCGCGCGGGAATCCGGCCTGGACTTCGACCGCTTCGCGACGGGGCATTACGCGCGCATTGCCGAGACGGGCGGCAGGCTCGCCGTCCGGTGCGCGGCGGACGGGAAGAAGGACCAGAGCTACTTCCTCTACCGTCTGTCGCAGGAGCAGCTCTCGCTCGCGATGTTTCCGCTCGGGGGCCTCGAAAAGACCGAGGTGCGCAGGATCGCCGCGGAGAGCTCGCTCGCCGTTGCGGACCAGGCGGACTCGCAGGACTTCTACTCGGGCGACAGGGACGAGCTCATCGGCGCGCCGCCGCGGGAAGGGGACATAGTCGGGCTTGACGGGCGCGTTCTCGGCCGGCACAGGGGGTTCTGGAACTTCACCGTAGGTCAGCGCAAGGGCCTTGGGGCCTTCGGGCCAAAGCCGCTCTATGTCGTCCGCCTCGACGCCTGCCGCAACAGGGTCGTCCTCGGCACGCGCGAAGAGGCCTTCTCGCGGGAGTTCCGCGTCGGCGACATGAACTGGATGGCGCAGGCTCCGACGACCTCCCCGCTGGAGGCTTTTGTGAAGGTGCGCTCGACCGGCGCGCCGCTCGGCCCCGTCACGCTCGCGGACGGCGTCTGCCGCGCGTCCGGGGAGGGGATCTTCGGCGTCGCTCCCGGACAGTCCGCCGTTTTCTACGACGCCGGCGGCGTCATACTGTGCGGCGGAGTTATTTTGCCGTCGGCGGCGGAGATTTGATATAATTGGAACTACACGCAGACAAGACGGAAGGATAGGACAAAATGGTTTCCATGGTGCTTGCGGTTGCAACCGCGTTTTCGTTCGGGCAGGTGAAGGTCGAGTGCGAGAAGCAGGGCGACTGGAAGGTTGAGCTAGTGCGCGAGGTGGCGCCGGACGGCGCGGAGGTCGCGAAGATCACGCTCGACTCCGCCGAGGCGAAGGTGCCGCCGAAGACGACTCTCTCGCTTCTCGTGCCGCAGGTCGGCGCGGACTACGTGTGGAGCGTCAACCAGGGCGAATGCGGCCTGCGCGCCGACTGGGGCGGCTGGTCCACCACCGAGGTCGCGCAGGGCATGCCGGTGTTCGTCTACTTCGACGGCAACGACACTAGCCACTTCGCCGTGGCGGCGGAGGAGTGCGTAAGGCACCTCAGGTGCGGCGGCGGCATACGCGAGGAGGGAAGCTTCCTCAACGTGCGGATAGTCTACTTCGACGCGGTCGAGGCGCCGCTGACACACTACGAGACGCGCGTGAGATTCGACCCGCGCCCCAAGTACTTCGGCGACGCCGTGAGGGAGTCCGTGTCCTGGGTGGAGAAGACCGGCGGCTACGTGCCGTGCAAGGTGCCGGAAGCCGCCTTCGACCCGCTGTACTCCAGCTGGTACAACTTCCACCAGGACGTCCACGACAGGGACATCGAGGCGGAGCTCGCGATCGCGGCGAAGCTCGGGATGAAGACGTTCATCGTCGACGACGGGTGGCAGACCGAGGACAACAACCGCGGCTACGCCTTCTGCGGCGACTGGCAGATCGCGAAGAGCCGCTTCCCCGACATGGCCGCGCACGTGAAGCGCGTGCAGGACATGGGCATCAAGTACATGATGTGGTACTCCGTGCCGTTCATCGGAATCAAAAGCGCGAACTACGAGAAGTTCAAGGGCAAGTACGTCACGGAGAACGACCGCGGCCTTGGCGCGGGGACGCTAGACCCCCGCTTCCCGGAGGTGCGCAGGTTCATCGTGGACACCTACGTCAAGGCTCTCAGGGACTGGAACATCGACGGCTTCAAGCTCGACTTCATCGACACCATCCAGTTCCGCGGCCCCGACCCGGCGGTGGCGGAGAACTACGCTGGACGCGACATAAAGTCGCTGCCGCTCGCCGTCGACACGCTCATGACCGAGGTCAAGGCGGCGCTCACCGCCATCAAGCCCGACATCCTCGTCGAGTTCCGCCAGCAGTACGTGGGCCCCGCCATCCGCAAGTACGGCAACATGCTCCGCGTTGGCGACTGCCCCGGGAACATGAGCCGCAACCGCTTCGCGATGGCGAACCTGCGCCTCGCCTCCGGCGGCACGGCCGTCCACTCCGACATGCTCGAGTGGAACTTCGGCGAGACGCCCGAGCGCGCCGCGCTGTACGTCATCAACTCGATGTTCGGGGCGGTGCAGTACTCCGTGATGCTGCGGAACGCCCCCAAGGATCACCTCGCCATGCTGGAGAAGTGGATCAAGTTCTCGCAGGACCACCGCGAGACGCTCCTTAAGGGCAGGTTCATGCCTCACCACCCGGAGCTCCAGTATCCGGTGATCGAGGCGGAAGGGGAGAACGAGGTCGTGATCGGACTCTACGACGACGGGCGCGTCGTTGACGTTCCCTCGAAGAAGAAGACATTTGTCATGAACGCCTCCGGCAAGGACTCGTTCGTGATCCGCCGCGACGGCAGGCTCTCCGAGGTCGCCTGCAGGTCGGGCGACTGGACGGAGCTCTGACTTTTCCGATCCGCAGGCTTTTGCTATAATCAACGTCAACAACCACAGAGGAGAATCTACATGCAGATCACAAAGCGAGAATTCCTGAGGAGCCTCGGACTCGGCGGAGCCGCCGTCGCGGCCGGCGCCGCGTTTGGAGACGAGTATGTCCCGGACATGAGCAAGCTTCCCCCCGGCAGCTGCGGCGATCCGGAGAACACGTGGTTCGGCAAGCACATCTTCCCCCTCGAGCACACGATGACGGACGGGCCCAGCTGCTTTCTGAAGGACGGCAGGGTGTTCGAGCCGGCGAAGGAGATCCCGATCTTCCACAAGACCGACGTGGTGGTCGTCGGCGGCGGGCCGGCCGGTTTCGCGGCCGCCGTCGGCGCGGCGCGTGCGGGCGCGAAGGTCGCGCTCGTCGAGCGCTACGGCTCGCTTGGCGGACTCTTCACGAACGGCATGGTGCTCATCGTCCTCGCGACGTCCAGGCGCCGCGACGGCAAATGGGATCTCGTCACGCGCGGCGTCTGCGAGGAGTTCATGGACCGCGCGGGCAAGTACGGCACCGACTTCTCCTCCAGGCCCGAGAATACCTGTCCGAAGATGCACTGGCTCCCGACGATCGACCCCGAGTGCGCCAAGGTGATCATGGACGACATGATCGCGGAATCGAAGGTGGAGATGTTCTTCCACAGCTGGGGCGTTGACGTCATACAGGACGGCGACGGGGTGCTCGGCGTCGTGTTCGAGTCCAAGGAGGGCCGCCAGGCGATTCTCGCCAACCAGGTCGTCGACTGCACGGGCGACGCGGACATGCTCTTCAAGGCGGGTGGCGACTACAAGCAGGTCACGTGTCCAATAACGACCGTGTTCCGCTGGGGCAACATGGACACTATCGATCCCTCCAAGACTCCTGGCGCGAAGTTCAAGACGCACGGCAACGAGGGCAACCCCGACGCCAACTGGGGCGGCGCGAAGCTCACCAAGGGCAACGGGCTCTCGGTCCGCGACCTCTCGCGCGTCGAGGTGGAGCAGCGCCGCCTCAACTGGAAAAACGTCATGAAGATGCGCGCTACGCCTGGCTGGGAGAAGGTCTACACGACGAACTCCGCATCGCAGATCGGTGCCAGGCAGTCCCGCCTCATCGACGCGGAGTTCATCATCGGACGCAAGGAGATCCACGAGGGCAAGCTCGGGTTCGAGGATGTCATCGCGTGGTGCGGACACGACGGACCGCACGCGGCGTTCCCCGTGTGCTACCGCCAGATACTGCCGAAGAAGGTCGACAACATCCTCTGCGCCGGCCGCTGCCTCGGCAAGGGCGACACGATCGACACGTTCCGCCTGATCGCGCCGTGCTTCGCCACCGGGCACGCCGCCGGCATCGCCGCCGCGCTCGCCTCCAAGAAGGGCATTGCGCCACGCGCGCTCGCCTACTCCGACCTCGCCGCCGAGCTTGACCGCCAGAACGTGTTCCGCGAGCGCGGGGTCTGACGGGCTGCGACGCAGGGAAGGGGGTCACGTGAACGCTTGTACTGCCGTCGCGATCGCCGCCGCCGCCTTTGCCGCGGCGGCCGGCGCGCGGCTCCACGCCGCGGTGCCGTCATTCGCCACGCTGATATCGCACAGGGGCGAGTCTGTCGACGCGCCCGAGAACACGCTTCCCGCATACCGCATGGCCGTGGAGCGCGGCTTCGGTTTCGAGTGCGACGTCTATCTCGCCAAGGACGGGAAGGTGTTCACGTTCCATGACGGGAACCTTGCGCGGACGACCGGCGGCGCCAACACGAACAGATGCGGCAGCGTGACGTGGGACGAGGTGTCGCGGCTCGACGTCGGCAGCTGGGGCAGGTGGAAGGGGTCCAGGTTCGCCGGGACGCGTCCCGCGCTTCTCGAGGAGGTCCTGGATCTGGCGAGGGACGGACGGTTCATCTACGTCGAGGTCAAGACGGGTCCCGAAATCGTGCCGTATGTGAAGGAGGTGTTCGCTAAACAGGCCAAAGCCCGTCCCGGCAACACGCTCTTCATCTCGTTCAACAAGGCCAGCTGCCGCGCGCTGAAGTCGATGATGCCCGAGTACAAGGTCTACTGGCTTACGTCGTGCGGGGACGGGACGACGGCCGAGTCCGTCATCGCGGGGGCGAGGGAATCCGGAGCCGACGGCGTGGACTGCCAGTTCAGGCGCGACGTGGTGACGGACGACATGGTCGCGGCCGTGCGCAAGGCTGGCCTCGAGTTCCACGTCTGGACCGTCGACGACCTCGCGGATACCATCGAGGCGTTCCGCCGCGGAGCGCAGACTGTCACCACCAACTGCGCAAAACGGCAGCTCGACGCCTGGCGCGCTGCCGAAGCCATGATCTCCGCGCCCCGTCCATAGCGGCTTCGCGGAGCTTGTGCTTGGTTCTCATGACGTATCATCTTCTCTCAAAACTTTTGTAAATTTATCATGCCAGGCTTGCCCGATTTTTGATACAATAAGGGCGTTGATTTCAACCAAAAGGAGAGACAATGAAAATCAAAGAAGACAGCTACATGTACGAGATGATCCGTACTGAGCTCACGGACGTCGTGGGCGACGAGTTCGTCGACGTCAAGTTCGCGGACAAGTTCGGCCACTCCATCGACTACTACTGGATTCCCGAAATGTGGCACGACCGCGGCCGGGAATGCCCGAAGCCGGACTTCGTCGTCCATCCCGCGACGACCGAGGAGGTCGCGCGCATCATGAAGATCGCGAACCAGTACAAGATTCCTGTCGTCCCCTGGGGCGGCGGCTCGGGTTCGCAGGGCGGCGCGCTCCCGATCTACAACGGCATCGTCCTCGACATGAAGAGGATGAACAAGATCATCAAGATCGACAAGCAGGCCCTCACCGTTACCGCCCAGACCGGCATCATCACGAAGCACCTCGAGTGGGGCTGCAACAAGGCGGGCCTCTCGACGATGCACCTTCCGGCCTCGATCGCGTGCTCGACGATCGGCGGCTTCCTCGCCCACCGCGGCACCGGCGTCCTCTCGACGAAGTACGGCAAGATCGAGGACATGGTGATGAGCCTCGAGGTCGTCACCCCGACCGGCGAAATCATCCGCACTCTCCCCGTCCCGCGCCACGCGTCGGGCCCGGACCTCACGATGATGTTCCTCGGCAGCGAGGGCACGCTCGGCGTCATCACCGAGGTGACGCTCAAGGTCCACCCGCAGCCCGAGGCGCGCAAGTTCCGCGCGTACATCTTCAAGGACTTCCACACGGCGATGCAGGCCGGCCAGACGCTCATGCGCAGCCGCCTCGGGCCCTGCGCGATGCGCCTCTACGACGAGACCGAGACGAAGACTCACGTGTCGAAGGTGTTCGGCATGGAGCTCGACAAGGGCGCGTACCTCGTGTTCGGCTTCGACGGACGCGAGAAGATCGTCGACCTCCAGATGCAGTACGCCCGCGAGATCATGGAGAAGCAGTTCAACGGCAAGGACCTCGGCTCTAAGGGCGGAGAGTGGTGGTGGGAGAACAAGTACAAGTTCTTCTATCCGGGCTACATGTTCCACGTGCCGCAGGCGTTCGGTACGCTTGACACCGTTGCGGACTTCTCGCACATCGAGAACGTCTACTGGGCCATGAAGACCGTCGTGAACAAGGAGTTCCCCGACGCCCGCTTCATCGGCCACTTCTCGCACTGGTACGACTGGGGCTGCATGCTCTACGCCCGCTTCATCTTCCCGGGCGACAAGGTCCCGCCGAACGCCGAGGAGGCGGCCGCGCTCTACAACGCGGTGTGGGACAAGGCGATCCGCGCGGCGATCCGCGAGGGCGGCGTCATCAACGAGCACCACGGCGTCGGCCTCAAGCTCGGCCGCTACGTCAAGGACCTCTACGGCACGGCGATGCCGATCCTCGAGAACCTCAAGGCGAAGCTCGACCCGAACGGAATCATGAACCCCGGCAAGATGGGCCTCCCGGACTGCTGGTAAGGGGTACGCAACAGGAAAGGAGTTTGAAAATGCATATCGACAAATACGAAGAAGCGATGATGAACTGCCGGTTCTGCTTCATGTGCCGGCACCTCTCGACGATCGGCCAGGTGCGCTGCACCGAGGTCGACACGCCCCGTATCCGCGCGGCGATGCTCTACGGCCTCAGGACCGGGACCAACTCGTTCGACGACTCCGACTTCGTCGACGCGCTCTACCGCCAGGAGCTCTCCGCGTGCTGCACGCACCACTGCGTGAACCACTACGACGAGAACGGGCTCGCCCTTGCGGCGCGCGCCGACGTCGTCGAGGCCGGCAAGGCCCCCGCCGCGGTCGTGAAGCTCATGGAGAAGTTCTCCAAGTCCGTCAACTGGAGCGCGTCCGGCAAGGGCGACGTCGCATGGTTCCTCGACGAGACGACGGCTGAGGACGCGGCGGTCGTCGCGGCGGCGAAGAAGCTATTCGCGGCGGCGAAGGTCTCCCCGAAGACCATCGTCGGCGGCTCGATCGGCAAGGTCTTCAAGGTGCTCGGGTACCTGCCCGAGGCCAAGGTCGCGGCGGTCCGCTTCGCGGAGTTCCTCAAGGCCGAGGGCGTCAAGACGCTCGTCGTCTCCAACCCGGCCGCTTACGACGCGCTGACGAAGGATTATCCCGAGTTCGGCGTGAAGCTCCCCTGCAAGGTCCTCTGCATCTCGAGCTTCCTTCTCCAGGCCAAGGTCAAGTTCGCGAAGAAGGCGGGCGAGCTCTACTACCTCGCGGACGACTTCATGCGCAACTACGACGGCTGCGAGTGCCCCGAGAAGCTCCTGAAGGCGCTCGGCGCGGTCAACAGGCCGTTCGGCACGAACGACGAGGAGTCGTACTGCTGCGGCGAGGGCGCGGTTGTCCTCGACAAGCTCAACCTCCCGCTCGTCAAGGCTCTCGCCGAGTACGTCGCGGAGCGCGCCGACGACCCGAAGAAGGACAAGATCGTCGTCCTCTCTGCCTATACGAAGAAGTACCTGAAGAAGTACGGCAAGCTCGACGTCGTCACGATGGAAGAGCTCGCCGCCGCCTGTCTGTGAAATCCCGGCGCGGGACGGTGGACATGAGACGCGGCGGAATCCGCCCGTCTCGCGCCTCTCGT
>JAFRJH010000281.1 GCA_017432385.1 Kiritimatiellia bacterium | reverse complement strand
GTTCTTGACCCAGTACATCACATTGAGCGGAAAGCCCTTCATCACGGTGGAGATGACGGCGTTGCGCTCCTTCTCCTTGTAGACGAACTCGCGCTGGTAGGCGGGCCTGATGTCGAGCAGTCCGCCGCAGCCCCTCACGCCTCACTCCGCGTCATCGACATATCCGTCGACAAGATCGCGTATCTTGATCCGGTGCAGTTCAATTTTCATGGCGCATCTTTCCTTTTGCGAATTAATATCCTAGAATAAGGCACGATGACTTCTCCGTTGCTATCAATCATATACAAATCACCATCAACCGCCCCTCTCTTTTGGACTTCCTTTCGATAGCGTTTGTGCTCTGGTTTATAGGGCTTAACACCACACTCAAGTCCAAGATTCGCTATGCCCACACCAATAATCTCAAATTGCTCCGGACAATACTTGTCCATGAATGTTATCGGGACACCCATTACACCATCATAGTCATATGGAATATCCGCCGTCACATTTACATTGATCGCGTCATAGTTCTCATATTTAGGATACTCTTCAGGAGTGTACTTCTTGTACAATGGCAGCTTTTCGTATCGCTTTGTAGTCTCCAGATTTGTAAACCACATCACACCGGAGACACGAATCATTCCATCGCGATGATCCGAAGCCGTAGCGACATCCTTGTAACGAGACCTAAAATGTGCCGCATTTCCACGAAAGCCATAACCGAGCCATATTTCGTTCGCTTTCATGAACGGGAAAATTTCCTTGTATTTGATAGCATTTTGATGGCCAACAATCAAAAACTTCTTGCCATACTTCATTAACTGCGAAACATACTCACGGAACAACGAAAATGGCGGATTTGTTACCACGACATCTGCCTGCTTCAATATCTCAATGCACTCTTCACTCCGAAAGTCACCATCACCTTTCAGATAACAAACATTCACTTCGTCATCATCGAGGGTCATATTACCATTCTTGTCACCATCATAAATCTGATAGACAGCCCGCTCACACTCACCTTGGGAGAACAGGTCAACATCCTGACTCTTGTAGCATGTGGCAATAAGCCGTTTTAATCCAAGCTTTTCAAAGTTCTCAACGAAATATCGAAAGAACTCGCTTTCACGTGGATCATCACAGTTGCAAAGAACGACCTTGCCCTTAAATTGCGTCTTGTAATGACGAAGCTCATTTTCTATGTCAACACGCTGCGTGTAAAACTCATCCTTCTTCGCTCTCTTCGCTGCTGCGAGTGCTGCATTGTCGCCCATGACATCCCTCCAGAAAGCATCATCGTAATACATGCTGCCCGCACAGCCATATCAGACGACGCTCTCTTTACAGAAACCTTTCCGCGCCTCCGCATCTTTGCGTGAGATTACGGCGCGGACGAAATCTCATCCAGCGCACAGTCGTCGTAAACACCCTATTTATGCATGAAAAAGAGCGCATTTCCCATCATGCACTCGACCGGAGCCCGACCAAAGGCCCATTACGGATGCACGAAAGAAAATGCGCCCAGCTGGGCGCATCTCCACTTACATGCCGTCCGTAATTGAAATGTTTGGTCGTATTTCGGTCGAACGACGTGTAGCGTTGATGCTACATTGTTAAGCGCCCGGTGGGATCGGGAGAAGTTGTGGAGTGGAGGATTGGTGGAGTGGAGGAGTTAACTCACCCACTCATCCACGCTCAACTCACACACTTGCCCTTTTCCGTTTTCCGAACTATGACCCCGCGCCGCGGCATGCGCCTCGCGGGATGAGTATATTATACCACATTTCCGCCACTGCAAACGGAGCGAGAAATTTGTCGGCGAACTCAAAGTCTTTGTGAACTTTGTGTCCTTTGTGGCTCAATACCCTACTGAATCTCGATCTTGTACCTGAAGAACATCTGCGACGGGAAGACGTAGCCCGAAGACTCGCTCGCGGTGGGACGCCAGAGGCCGTCGGACGCGAACTTCGTCATCGGAACTAGCGCAGCGTTGCTCCAGTCCGTGAGATCGGGCGTCGCGAGAACACCGAATGTCACGTCGTCACGTCCTGTCGCGAGGTCGCGGGACTGGACGGACGGGTTGCCGTCCGCGTCGCGGACGACCTGGATGATCGGCGTGCCGATCTCAGACGTCGCGGGATCGATGTCAAACGCGTAGCGGACTCCGTTCGCGATGCCGTTCGTCACCTTGTCCGCCGCCGACAACGCGGCATAGGCGGCGGCATATGGGCGAACAGACAACATATTCATGACACGATTCTCCTGTCCCATCTTTTGTGGTTACAATTATACCACAGCAAAATGAGAAGATGGAGTATTTTTTCGAGAGCAAATGAGACGATTCGAGAGTAACGGCTCTCGATATGCGGGCGGGCCAAGCGGAGTGCGGGAGCGGCCGAGCGGCAGGCACACATCACAGTGCGGCGAGCTTTTCGAACTCCGCCTCGACCTGGTCGTTCGTCTTGAAGCGGATTGCCTGCCAGCCAGCGGCGCGCGCGGCGGCGACGTTCTTCTCGAGGTCGTCCACAAAGAGCAGCGCCGGCGCAGGCAGCCTGATGCGCTCGCGGAGCAGATCGTATATCTCTCGCTGAGGCTTGACGATTCCCTCGTCGCCGGAGATGACCACCGCGTCGGCGACGGCGATGAAGTCGGCGAAGCATGTCCTGAAATGCTCGCGCGCGAACTTCGGAGCCATGTTCGTCAGGATGCCGATTCTGTATCCTCGCCCCTTCAGTGACTTCATCCACGCGAGGGTGCGCTCGTTGCGGTAGCGCCAGCTCCGTTCGTCGGCATCCATGAACTCGGCGGTCGTTGCGGCGTCCATGGTGATTCCGGCGTCGCTCCACACGCGGCCGTAAAGCTCGCGGAGCGAGATCCGCCCGGCGTCGTAGTCGAGCCTGTGCGCGTCGAATCCGCGCCGGATCACCTCCCAGTCGACGCCTTTCCGCTCCGCGAGCTCGCAGACGCGCATGGGCATCGTCGAGGTTGTCATGACCCCGCCGAAGTCGAAGACCACCGCTTCGACCTTCACCTTGACGGCTCCTTCCGCGCGGCGGCCTCGCGCTTCTCCAGCTGCGCAAGCTCGTCTGGGGTCGGGTGCTTGCGGAATGCGTTGTAGTTGAGCGCCCAGCACGACGGATGGCGGCGGACGACGCCCTCGATGTCCCTGATGCAGCGCTGCGTGAAGCCCCAGATGTCGCGGGCCTCCTCGGGCCGGTACGTAGCGACGAGCTCGCAGCGGTAGCGTCCGCCCTCGAGCGGACGCGACCAGGCGACGGCGACGGACGCCCTGCCTTTCGCCGAAAAGAACGCCGGCGCGGCGGAGACGGGGACGGGGCGTCCGAAAAAGCGGACCCACACGCCGCCGTCGGACGGGCGGACGGCCTGGTCGACGAGGAGCCCCAGCGACTTCCCGGCCTTGAGCCCCGCCATCAGCACGCGGAACGCGCCGTCGGCGTGGACGATCTCCTGTCCAATCGACATGCGTGCCTTCATGAGAAGCCGGGTCATCGCCGGCGAACCGACGTCCTTCGCCACGGACATCATGCGGTGGCCCTCGATGAAGGCGAGCTGCGAAAGTATCTCCCAGCAGCCGATGTGCCCGGAGACCGGCACCGCCGGCCTGTTCGCGGCCAGGAAGGCGCGGCACCCGGGAGTCCTCTCCCCCGTGGACTTCGCGCGCTCGAGCGCCCTGCGGAACGTCCAGAACGCGTAGCCGACGGTGCGGGCCATGTTGCGGTAGCTGCGTCTGATTATCTTCTCCTCGCGCGCGGACATCGGCGCGCCGGAATCGCCGCCGAACATGATGCGCAGGTTGTCGAGCGCGCGCGCCCTGCCCTTCCTGTCGAACCTGTACATGACGACCGAGTCGAAATCGCACACCCGCACCATACCGCCGCGCGGAAGGTTGGAAAGGACGGCCAGGCCGAGTCCGATGCCAATCCATTCAAACGGACGGCGCAGCACGCGTTTAGCGGATTTGAGGAAACGCCTCATCACAGCCTGATCTTTCCTGACGCAGTGCGCGGGAACGGCTCGGCGCGGACGACGACGGTCTTGATGCGCTGGTAGACGGGGAGCGTCTGGTTGAGGGACGCGACGGCGCGGCGCACAGACGCATCCGGAACCGAGGCGTAGATGTCGGCCCTTATCTCCCGCGTCTCGCCTTCGCCGCTAACCACGGCCTCCAGCACGCCCGGAAGCCCGAGCAGCTTCTCCTCGATCTCCTCGGGTGCGACCTTCTTGCCCGACGAGAGGACTATCGTCCGCGACATGCGCCCCGTTATCCACACATAGCCGTCCTCGTCGATCCTCCCCGCGTCGCCGGTGTGGAACCAGCCGTCGGAATCAACGGCCTGCGCGGTCTTCTCGGGCATCATGTAGTAGCCCTTCATCACGCACGGGCCGCGCACAAGGAGTTCGCCCGACGGGGAGACCTTCGTCTCGACGCCGGCTGCGGACGAGACGCGCCCCGCGCTCGTGGGCCTGGGCTCGTCGGCCTCGCGCGCCATGGAGAAGCACGCCGCGGTCTCGGTGAGCCCGTAGCCGGAGATCGTCTTTATGCCGAGCGCGGTCAGCCGCTCGTAGGTGCGGCGGGACAGCGGGGCGCCGCCGGTCAGCAGCCAGCGGACCGGCTGGCCGAGCGCCTCCTCGGCGCTTTTCGCCTTGCGTTCTATCTTTGCGGCGAGGATGTCGGCAAGCGCCGGGACGAGGAACGCGAAGTCGGCGCGGAAGCGCTCGAACGCATCGTAGATGCGGCGGAAGTCCGGGCACACGCCTATCGCCACGCCGTTCACGAGCATCGTGTACGTGGCGGCGATTCCGAATATGCGGTGCAGCGGCAGAAGCATCAGCGAACGGTCGCCGGGCGCCATGGGCAGAGCCGACGACGTCGACTCGACGAACGTCTCGATTGACGCGAGAGCCAGTTCAACCGCGCGGGGCTCGGACGTCGTGCCGCTGGTGAAGACCATCGTCGCCGTTCTCGCGGGATCGGGCGCATCGCGGTGCCATACGGTCATGTGCAGAAGCCCGAGGGCCTTCACGGCGGCATTGATCACGAAGTCGGTCTTCCTGGAGCCGAATCCGCCCGTGGCGAGTCCGGGCACGAGCCTCGCGACATCATGGGCCTTCTCGGCGTAGAGGGCGGAGTGGAGAAGCACCGACGCCCCGACGGCGCGGAGCCGCCGCGCTATGTCGTCCGCCGACAGCGCCGGCTCGAGCGGCACCGCGACGCCGCCCGAGAAGATGCACGCCGCGTGGGCGACCATCCATTCGTAGGAATTCTCGCCTATGAACGCGACCTTTGCGCCGGGCGCGTACTTCTCGGCGATCCAGCAGACCGTGGCGATGTCGTCGGTGAACCGCTTCCAGCTCACCGGCATGCACCGGTCGCCGGACGCGATGAGGAAAGCCGGCTCGTCGGGACGCTCCGCGCGATGACGCCTGAACGCTTCGAAGATCATGCCGCCGCAGACGCCTCAGTGCTGGTCGTACGTCGCGTCCACCTCTTCCCAGGTGCGGGTCGTGAAGAACTTCGCGATCGCCGCATCGTACTCGGCCGTGTGCGAAAACGCCTTCTTCATGAGCTTGAACCGCGTGTCGAGACCGAGCGTCCCCTGGTGCGCCTCGAGCTCCTGGACGATGTTCTGGTAGTCGAGCGGATCGGTGACGGACGCGACGCGGAGGTAGTTCTTCGCGGATGCGCGGACCATGCACGGGCCGCCGATGTCTATGTTGGTGCGCGCCATCTCGGGCGTGACGCCCTCCTTCGCGACGGTCTGGCGGAACGGATAGAGGTTCACCACGACCATGTCGATCGGCTGCGCGGAGAGGCGCTTCAGGTCGGCCTGGTGCGCGTCGTTGTACTTCTCGGAAAGGAGCCCGAGGTAGATCTTGAAGTCGAGCGTCTTGACGAGCCCGCCCTGCATCTCGGGCTGGCCGGTGTAGTCGGAGACCGCGACGAGCGTCCCGTCGGCCCCGGCACCGAGGATCTCCTTCACCTTGGAGTACGTTCCGCCGGTCGAGTATATCTTCACCCCCGGGCACGCCTTGACAAGCGCGGGGACGAAGGTTTCGAGCCCGGTCTTGTCGCTCACGCTCATGAGCACGTTCTTGACCTGGACCCTGTTGTCGATTTCCCTGACTATGTTGAGAGACATGGCTTCTCCTTGTTTTGTCGCCCTACTTTACGAGTATGTCGGCGCCGAAGACGCCGTTCCTGACGAGGACCTCCAGCTTGCCGTTCAGGTCCTTCACCTCCCTGTCGCCGCCCTTGCGCTCCTTGTACGCGGCGAGGGCGTCGAGGAAGGCCTGGCGGTACTTCTCGTCCGCGTCGTAGGACACGACCTCGCCGAGCGCCGCCACGGTGCCTGCGTCGCAAGCCTTGGGGTCGGCTATCTTCGCGAACAGCTTGGCGGCCGTCTCGCGGCGGAGCGCCATGACGGCCTCGGGATCGGCGGACATCGCGGAATGGGTCTTGTTGTCCCAGCGGCTCGGTATCTCGCGGATCCAGATATTGCGGAAGTTCACCGGGCAGCCGTGGTCCTGGAGGAGCAGAGGCCCCTTCTTCGGATGCGGCTTAAGCGGCCGGCGCCTGCAGTGGGTCGTCTGGCCCTCCATCTCCCAGTGGTCCTGGACAAGCACGCCGTTGAAGAAGACGGTGATGCTTCCCGGGTGGAGGAGCCTGTCGCCGTCCCAGACCGGCTGGTGGAAGACGATGTCGTAGACCTGCCACTCGCCCGGCTTGCGCTGCGGATTGACCATCGGCGGATTCTCGGCGTACACCGAGCCGGCCTGTCCGTCGGTGTAGTTGTCGACGTAACCGTCCTTGCCTTCCATCTCTCGCGAGGTATAGTAGGACTCAAGCACCTGGACCTCGTATCCGTACTCCCGGCCCATAAGGAACACGCCCGAATTGCCGCGCATCTGGGGACCGCCGAGCGACTTCGTGTCCGCCGGATGCATGTACTCGATGTGGAGCTGGCAGTCGCCGAACTCGGCCTTGGTGCGGATGGAGCCGAGCCCCCAGCCGGCCTTCGACGAGAACATCCCGTCCTCGCACTTCCAGGTCGGGGCCCCGCCCTTGTCGCTCTGCCAGTTCCTCTCGAACGACTCCTTCGTGCCGTCGAAGAGAACGACCGCGTCGGACGGGATGCCCTTCGCGTCCACCTCCACCTTCGCCGGCTTAGGCCGGTTCCAGTCATGAACGGCCCACGCGTGCTTCGCGTCGGGCGTATCGCCGTAGAGACCTGCGAGCGCAACGACCGGCGCCGCGAGAATGCCGACAGTAAGATGCTTTTTCATGCCGACTATTATACCATAAAACCGCGCCGCGGGAACTGGGCCGCGCCATCCTCAGCGGAATATGCACTCGGCGCGCACGCCGCCGCCCCTGACCGCGGACCTTATGCCGCCCGCGACGCCGGAGCAGGCCCCGTATATCTCCCGCAGGAGGCTCTTCAGGTCGCCGCCCTCCCCGTCAAGCCTGTAGACGCGCACGTCGTCGGCGCCGGCGAGCTCGCACAGCTTGTCGTACGCGTCCTCCTCGTAGCCGATTCCGTCCACAAGCTTCGCCTCGAGCGCGTCCTCCGCCACAAACACGCGGCCGTCCGCGAGCCTGCGCACGGTCTCCTCGGAAAGCCCGCGCCCCTCGGCGACGACCTTCACGAAACGGTCGTACAGCTTTGTGACGGGACGCTGCAGCACCTTTATGTGCTCGGGGTCGACGGGACGCAGCGGGTCGAGCATGTTCTTGTTCGCCCCGGAGGCGATCGGCACGGACTCCACACCGAGCTTCTCGGCGAGCTTCGCGGCGTTTATGCCGTTCATCATGACGCCGATCGAGCCCGTCACGGTCGTCGGGCGGGCCATGATGTAGTCCGCCGGCGCCGCGGCGTAGTACCCGCCGCTGCAGCACATGTCCCCCATCAGAACAAGGACGAAGCGGTCCGTGTCGGACTCGCGGAACTCCCTGATCGCGTGCGCGAGCTCGTCCGACTCGGTGACCCCGCCGCCGGGCGAGTCGATCTCGAAAAGTATCCCGTCGAAGGAATCGTCGTCCGTCACGTAGCGTATGCGCTCGAGCGCGCCTTTCGCCGTCGCCTCGCGAACCGGGGAGAAGAACGACGTGTCGCCGTCGCTCTCGATCTCGCCCTTTATGGATATCCTGGCGACCTTGGGCGACTTGGCGCCGCCGCCCGCGACCCATGTCTCGACGAAGCTCGGCGCGCCGTCGGGGCCGTCCCCTCCGGAAACCGCCCGCCCGCCGGACAGGGCGCCGAAGAGCGCGACCATGATGCAGAACACTATGAACAGGACGACCACGGACGCGAGGCATCCGCACCCGAATCCGGCCATGCTTGACTTGGAACCCATGTCTATCACACCTCCTTGTCTTCGAAATCCTGAAGGACCCCCGCCAGGACGGCGACGCCGAACATCGCGGCCGTCTCGGCGCGCAGCACGGTAGGACCAAAGCTCGCCGGCGTTGCCACCGAGAGGAGCGCCGACATCTCGTCCGGCGAAAAATCGCCCTCCGGCCCCACGAAAACCGAAAAGACCACCTCCGGGCCGCGGCG
>JAFRJH010000280.1 GCA_017432385.1 Kiritimatiellia bacterium | reverse complement strand
TCTCCCCGGTCACCTCGGTGACGAGCTCGAACGGCCTCAGTCCCGCGACCGCCGCCGGCGAGCCGGGCTTCACCAGGGCGATCACCACGCCCGGCGCCTTCTCGTCGAACTTGAAGAAGCGGCGCACCTCGAACGTCATGTCCCGGACAGACAGCCCAAGGGCGCGGTTCCTGGACTTTGGCGCGTTCTTGTAGTGCACCGGCGCGGACCTGAGGACCACCTCCGCCTCGCGGCGCTTTCCGTCGCGCGCGTATATGATCGTCACCTTCGCGCCGACGCCGAACTGCGTGAGGAGCTTGTTGAGCATGTTCTCGACGTTCGGCCAGGGCGTGGATTCCGTTCCGCCGAATATGGAGTACTCGCTCGCGAAGAACGCGCCCCAGTCGCGCGAGGAGTAGTCCCTCTCGGACTCGAGCTCTCGCTCGCGGTCGCTTCCCCGTCTGACGGCGAGAAGCACGTCGCCCGCCTGGAGCCCGGCCACCTGCGCGGGCGAGCCGCCATAGACTTCGGTGACGTAGGGCGGACGGGAATACGTGCTCATGAAGCTCTGCGCCTTGCGCTCGCGCGCCAGCGCGTCCGTGAGCTGGACAGTCTCTACGCCAAGCCACACGAGACGGTTGCGGTCCTCCTCGCGGCGCGGCGCGAACTCGGGATTAACCCCCTCGCCCGCAATGAAGCTCGCGAGGTCGGACGTCGCAACGACCTCCTTGTCGGAACTCGACCAGCGCTCCGCCTTGAACCGGCGGGCAAGGGAGAACGACGCGATTCTTCCGTCCGCGTCGAGGACGAACGAGCGGCTCCTCCTCTCGGACCATCCGTCGCCTCCAGCCGCGTGCGGAGCGAGCACCGCCCCGCGCAGGAGATCGACACCCCTGAAGCGGCGGCGCTTCGCGTCCGTGACGACGCGCCCGTTCTCGTTCTCGACCGTGACGCACCACGCCACGGCGTTGTCGAAGTCATCCGCCGCGCCCTTCGCGATCTCGAGCGGGGCGAGCTTCGCCCTGAACTCCTCCGGGACGTCGAAGAGAATCGCGTTCCACTCCGCGAGCGCACCTGCGAAGACGAGGTTCGTGGACGATCCGTCGGGGAACGTCGCCACCGCCTTCGAAAGGCGGGCGATCGGCTCCCCTCCGAGGTCGCACGGAACGACCACCCTTCCGCCGACGGCAAATCCCACGGCGTCGATCTCGTTCCTGTTGGAGTCGTCGGACGACGAGTAGACGACGAACGAGCGGCGGCCCTCCTTCTCTTCCGCCTCGAGCTTCAGCAGCACGCCCACGGACGCGGCGGCCACCCTCCGCTCGATGGCGTCTGCGGACTTCTCGAAGGAGTCCGCCGGATGGCGCTTCCACTCGGACGGGGGGACGTACTCGAACTTTCCGTCCGGCACCTCCGTGCGCGCGCCGAAGTCGACCCACACCGGATTGCGGTCCTTGTCGAGGTAGAGGGAGTTCGACTCGCCTTCTCGGAAGATGCGCCCGGAGGAGGCCGACACGGACGTCATGTCGTTCGTGCCGACGCCGGACGACTTGACGGTCAGCGAGTCGCTGTTCCACCGCCACGTCTCCCTCTCGACGGGATCGCCCTTCGCGAACTTGAGCGGGGAAACGCCCTTCACCGCGCGGACGGCCTTCAGCACGACGGCGTCCTGTCCCTCGATGCGCGCGACCTCGGTCGCCGGCACCTTGTCGCCGCGGAACCATATCTCGATGCGGTCGAGGTGCTTCGCGCGCACGAACGGGTCGCCGACGAGGAACGTGTCTTCGGAGACCGCGAACGCCGGGAAGCGCTTCGGCTTCGCCTGCTCGGATATGTCGTCGCCCTTTCCGCGCTCGTCCTTCCTGTACCAGTACGCAGCCATGGCGACGGACGAGAGATTGTCCGTCGGAACCGTCACCGCGAGGAACGCCGCCGCTATTGCAGATACCATTTCTCAGTCCTCCTTCTCGGTGTCTTCGGTGTAGTCGAGGACAAGCGTCGTGCGGCGTCCGTTGCGCATCACCACGAGCGGGATGCGCGTCCTGTCGGGCAGGCCGGCGAGCGACTTCTCGTACTCCGCCTTCACATCCGCGACGGACTTGACGTTCTTTCCTCCGACGGCGACGATGATGTCCTTCTCGCGGAAGCCGCAGTTCTCCGCGTTTCCGTCCCACGCGAGGCCGGAGACGTAGACGCCTCCGTCCGGCGCGAAGAAGACGAGGTCGGGATTGTAGAAGCGGTTGATTTCCTTCGCGGTGAGGCCCCAGCGCTCGCAGGCGAACTCCTCGCCCTCGACATTGCCCTTCTCGGTCGGCGCGACCGAGACGTCGATGCGCTTCCCTCCGCGCATCACGACGAAGGCGCACTGCTTCTCGAACTCCTTGCGCCCGAGCATGCGCTCGATCGCGGGGATGTCCTCCCAGAAGCGCGCCGTGACCTTCTCGCCGTCCACCGACAGCAGGAGGTCGTTCGACTTGATCCCCGCCTTCTCGGCGGGGGAGCCCTGCTCCACGTCCGCCACGAGAGCGCCTTCCTTCGCGTCGAAGCGGATGTTGCGCTTGAAGTCCTCGAGAGGCTGTATCTTGAAGCCGAACCACGCCCAGTGCGCCTCGCCGTGATTGCGGAGGTC
>JAFRJH010000279.1 GCA_017432385.1 Kiritimatiellia bacterium | reverse complement strand
GTGTCGGCGCGCAGCAAGGGCTACTCCGGGAAGGGGAAGGCCGGCGGCGGCGGCGGCGCTGGCGGCAGCGGCGGCGCGTCCGGCAGCAATGGCAGGGCTTATCTAGCTCCAGGCGCGTCGTTTTCCGGCACCGGCAACTTCCTCTCCGCCGACACCCACCCCGCAATCGAGTACACGCTCACGTTCGACGACGAATGGCGCACGAACGAGGTGCACGACGTCAAGCTCGGCTACGCGCTGCCGGCATCCGCGCCCGTCATGTCGCGCGGCAGCTACCGCTTCCTCGGATGGTTCGACCGCCAGAACGCCCTCGGCACGAAGTACTACAACGCCGACGGAACGCTTGCGAATCCGCAGTTCCCGTGGTATTCCGTCGTCGGGAACCTCAAGCTCTACGCGGGCTGGCAGCTCGAGAGCGGAACCCAGCCTTCGATAACGGTCACGGTTGCAGGCGTGACAAACGCCATCACCGGAGGCGTGAGCATGAGCGACCCGAACGGAAACTTCAGCTACGACGGCACCACGGGCGTTCTCGCGCTCTCGAAGGCGAGCGCCACATACGAGATTTCCGGATCGGAGACGAACGGGGAGATTCGCATCGTCGCCGAGCAGAACTGCATGGTCATTCTGAACAGCTTCAGCCTCGACGGCTCCATGCAGCCTAACGTCATACCGCTGACGGTCTCCGCCGGGCGGACGGTGACGCTTGATGTTGATAGCGGTGCGCAGCTCAAGGCGAGGGACGGGTGCCCGGCGGTCTCCCTCGGACAGGGCGCGAACCTCGGCATCGCGGGCGACGGCGTAATAAACCTCGCAGGCGGGGCGGGCGCGGCGGACATTGCGCTCGCGGACGGCGCGTCGTCCGCCTCGGTGTGGATCAACACGCGCGGCCCCGACATCCATTTCGGGACGGGCGTTCTCGGCGTGCAGCCCGCGTTCTTCTCGGCGAACGGAAGCGGCACGCGCGTCTGGCGCGTGAAGGTGCCTGTAGGCGGCACTCCGCGCGCGGCGGTCTCATGGGCAGGGCTCCCAGACGCCTACTCGCCGCAGAACACGATAGCCGGAGCGGGCGGCGAGTCCTACCTCTGGCTTCCCGACGGCGCCTACACCTTTTCGTCGCTCACCTCGGTCGGCGCGAAGGAATGGGTCGTCCGCGTCAACGGCGCACATCGCGAGGCGATTCCATTCGTCACGACGGGCCTCACGATCAACGAGGTCGACACTGGCCATGCCGCAGGACCCGGATGGTACTGGGACGAAGACCACACAGTATTCCTCACGAACGCCGGTCCGTTCACCGTGAGCGGAAGCACGACCGCCGGCGTCGGCGTCACGGCGTCGAACGACTGCGCGGTGACGCTTGCGGACCTCTCGATTGACTTCTCCGCCTATCCGGGCGTGCATGCGATCCGCGTCGCTCCGGGCGCATCGGTCGATTTCACGCTCGTCGGCGACAGCACGCTCCAAACGGCAACGGGAGAATCCAACGAAGGGCGCGCCGCGCTCTCGGTTCCTGCTGGGGCGTCGGCGGCCATTGACGGCGAGGGGACCCTAACGGCGACTGCCGGTTCCAGTCAAGAAGCTTCCTCCGGCGGCGCCGGAATCGGCGGCGACTTTGGCGAGGATGCTGGCTCGATCGCAATTCGTGGCGGGACCATCACGTCCAAATGCTACTTCAGCGGTGCGGGAATCGGCGGCGGCGATCGGGGAAGCGGCGGCGACATCACGATTTCAGGCGGCATCGTCTCCGCTCAGGGTCGGCAGTCGGGCATCGGTGGTGGTTACGGAGCCGACGGGGGCAACATCACGATCTCGGGCGGCACTGTCTACGCGTACGCTACACTCGGCGACCGCCCTGACATCGGCGGAATGTCGAATCCCGAGCAGGCGTCGTGCACAATCACCGGCGGTTCGATCCACACATACAAGCCCAACAGCCTGAAGCCCGCCGCGACGAACGCCGTTGGCGCGACCGTCCACTGCGTGACGGTTTCCGGGCTCCCGGCGGACACGGCGCCTGAAATAACCTGGCTGACGTCGGCGGACGCGGGCTACGGACAGCACGACATGCGCACGGACTCGGACGGCAGACTCTACGTCTGGCTCGCCAACGGGACGCACTATTTCACGGTGGACGGCTTGGGCTTCCGCGCGACCGTGGACGGCACGGACACAGATGCGGTTCCGTGGTCGAGCGGCGTCACGATCGACGGCACCGACGTCTATTTGGGTAGCGGCGACGGCTGGTCCTACAAGGACTTCACGCTCTCGGTCACCAATGCGGACCTCCACATCGGCGGAACGAACGTACCCCACGTCGTGAGCGGAACGAACACGGCGGCGGAGGTGCGGGTTTCCGTTGCGTGCGGAGGGGGGCTGGCCGTCTCCAACCTCGTGCTCGACGTGTCGTCTGGATCTGGTTCGCCTATTGCGATTGACACTGGCGATGCGGTGACGCTGCATCTCGCTGGAACGAATGCGCTGACCGGTGCCGGCAACTATGCGGGCGTCTCGGTCGCCGCCAATAAAACGCTGGTCATCGACGGCGACGGATCGCTCACGGCGACGGGCGGCAGCCAGGCTGCGGGCATCGGCGGAAGCCTCCGCGAGGCGGGCGGGACGATCGTCATCTCGAACGGCACGGTGACGGCGGCGGGCGGCTATCGGGCGGCGGGCATTGGCGGTGGCTTCAATGGATCCGCCGGAGTCTGCACCATCGCGGGCGGAACGGTGACGGCGACGGGCGGAGAAGGCGGCGCCGGCATCGGCGGCGGTTATGCCGTGTTCGGAAGCGACGGCGGGCACGGCGGGACAACCGTGATTTCGGGCGGACGGGTCTTCGCGACGGGCGGCAGCCAGGCGGCGGGCATCGGCGGCGGCAGGGGAGGCTCCAATTCGGAGGTCTGCGTCACGGGCGGCACGGTGGTGCCCAGACACGGGGCGGAAGCGAAGTACGACGTGGGATCGGGCTACGATACGTCGTATCTTCCGTGGAAGGTGAAATTCATGGGCGGCTCGGTGTCGACGTTCTCCACAAACGTGACCGAGCGGCCGGTCAACGCCGGCGGCACGCGCGTCTGGCGCGTGGAGGTCGGAGGGCTCGCGCCGGGGGGCAAGGTGACAGGCTTCGCCAGCATCGCAGGCGCTCCTGATCTTTCCGGATACGGAGCCAACGACATCTGGGCCGACGACGACGGCAAGGTGTACCTCTGGCTGCCGGACGGCAACCACAACTTCACGCTCGCGGTCGACGGCGGCGACGCGGTAGAATACGTGGCGAGGGTTGTTGGCGCGGACACGACGGCGTGCGTCTTCGGGCAGACGGGGCTGACCGTCAACGGGCGCGACGTGGGCTATCTAGGCGGCGACGGCTGGTGGTGCGACGCGATGAATTCGGTGTACCTCACCGGTGCCGGACCTTTCACGCTGAGCGGCACCTCGGAGGTCTACGGCGTGACGGCGCTGCAGAGCTGCCACGTCACGGCGAGCAACCTCCGCCTGCATCCGCACGACCGCGCCGCGTTCGCCGTCGGCGGCAACGGAGTCGGTGTCTTGCTGCAGGGCGCGGGGGACGGCACGAACACGTTCATTTCGGGATGGGGCTGTGCGGGCATCGCGGTCTGCGCGGCGAACAACGCCACCCTTACCATCCTGGACGGCGGGGCGCCGATTTCGGCGACGAGCTGGCGCAGCGCCGCGGGCATCGGCGGCAACAACGGGGCCGCGGCGGGAACGATCAACATCGAGGGCGGCACGGTTTTCGCGACCGGGTCCCAGGGAGGCGCGGGCATCGGCGGCGGCCCCGGCGGCGGGGCGGGCCAGATTACGATTTCGGGCGGCACGGTGGAGGCCGTTTCCTTCCGGGACGGCGACCAGGGGTTCGACTTCGGCGCGGGCATCGGCGGCGGGAGTTCGGGCAGCGGCGGCTACGTCCACATCAACGGCGG
>JAFRJH010000278.1 GCA_017432385.1 Kiritimatiellia bacterium | reverse complement strand
GGCTCCTCACCGCCGCCAGCTGCTCGCCCGTGTCGAGCCCCTTGATGAACATGACGTCGCGCGTGACGAGCTTCTCGACCGGCTTGCCGTCAGCGCCGGTCTCCACGACCTTCTTGGCGAACCAGAAGATAGACGGGTCGCTGATTCCGCCGAAGTCGAATCCGCCGTAGAACTCGCCCGGCTCGTTGGGGTCGAAGCCGTGCTCCGTCGCCTCCACGCTCTCGGCGGCGGTGATCATGTCGAGCGACAGGAGCGCCGCAGCCACGTCGAGGAACTCGCACTCGAACTCCTGCGGCCACGCCTCGGGCGTGTCGAACGCCGCGCGCACCTCCTCGACGTACTCCTCGGCGGTCTTCGGGCGCTCCTCGCCGGTCTGCTCGTCTATGACCGTGCCGAGCCTGCCGGCGGCCTCCCACTCCTTCGCCGCCTCGTGAATCGTGACCTTCTGCACCTCCCACTTGATCTTGCGGTCTTCCTTCGGGTTCAGGAAGTTCTCGTCCACCAGCTGGTGGAACATGTCGCCCTGGCCGTTCGGCGTCGAGGTGACGAACACGCGCTTGATGGACGCCATCGGGTTGACGATGACGGCGAAGACGGCCTTCCAGACCTCCTTCTGGTCCTCGAAGAACGCGAACTCGTCGAGGATGAGGTAGCCGGTGAAGCCGCGCAGGCTCGCGGGCTTGCCGGGAAGCGCGTAGATCTTCGAGCCGTTCGGAAGCTCGATTACCTTTGCCTTGATCTTCGCTTTCTTCTGGTAGGCGTCGAACTCCTCCTCCGTGTCGGAGGCCATGATGTGCGCCTTGCCGATCCAGTCCTTGCACTTGTCCAAGGTCTCCAGCGACTGGCGCTCGGTCGGCGCGACGATGAGCCACTTCGAGCGCGGCTCGGTCATTGCGCCGCGCGAGGCGAGGAACGACGTGGTGTAGCCCTTGCCGGTCTGGCGCGACCACAGCGCGATCGTGAAGCGCGAAGTCGTCTTCACGAACCGCTTCTGGAAGTCGAGCAGGTCGTCTATGAGCTTCCTTTCATCCATCAGCCGAAAATCTCCTTCATCTTCGCAAGCTTCGCCTCGTTGGTCAGCTTGGTGTCGCCGAGCGCGGCCTTCGCGGCGTTCTCGCGGCGCTCCGCCGCCTCGAACTTCTCGCGGGCGAGCTTCAGCTGCTCGTCCTTCGTCTGCTGCGCGGCGGCCTTGAGCGCGAGTTCGCGGTCGCGCTGCTCGGAGGCCTTGAACATCGCCGCCGCCGACGCGAAGATCTGCATGACCTTCTCGTTGCGCTGCTCCGGCGGCTTCGCGGCCTCGTCGACGGAAAGCGACGTCATCATGTCCGCCGCGAGCTGCGGGTCTATCTTCGCGGCGGTTATGCCCTGGGCAATGCGCTTCGACGTCTCCACGCTGATGACGGTCTCCGCCGCCTCGTCCATGCGCATGCGATGCTTGAAGCGGAACCATGTGGCATGGCTCGGCGCGACGATCCCATGCAATGAGAGATACGGCAGCACGTCGCGGTCGAAGTCCCTGAGCCACGGGCGACCGGCCTTGGCCTCCTCCTCGGTCGGGCACTTCGTGAGGCGGTAGAGCTCCTTCGCCGTTTCGGCGGGGAGTTTCGCTTCCCAGGCATCGCTGCGCGTCGACATCACATCCCCTCCAGCGCGGTGAGGCCGCGCTCGGTCAATGTCCACCGCTGGTCGTGCCAGATTGGTTCCATGTGGAACGTTATCCAGCCGCGGTCGCGCATGAGCGTGAACGCGGCCTCGCGCTGCTCGTCGGTGGTGGGAGCCCCGGCGGCGAGGTCGATCTGCGAGAGGAGCGCGGCCTTCTTGAGGCCCGTGCCGCCAGCCGCCTGAAGCGTCTGAAGCGCCGTCTTTATAACGAGTTTGTCAAGCGCGTCCATTGTGTCACCTTGTCTTGAAGAGTTTGTTCTTGATCGCGGAGAGGTCTTCCCGGATGCCTTCCAGTATCCCCTCCAATTTCGAAGTCAGCTTGTCGTTCGCGTTGAGCCGCGCGAACATGTTCTCGTGGTCGCGCGCGTTGTCCTCGACGTGCTTGTTGAACTCCTGCACCGTCACGTACTTCGGCGTCTTCTCCGTCGTCACCGGCAGCGGTGTCGGCTCGACGCGCGTCTTCTGGTTGCGCGAGCGATGCCAGGCAAGGAGCTCCTTGACGATGAGCCCGATTGTCGTGCCGCCGAGCGTGAGCGTGAGACCGTCGCTTACTTCCATAGAGTCCTTTAGGGTCGTTTAGCGTCGGTTAGGGATTGCAGCTCCCGTCGGTGCACTCGCCAGTCGTGCAGCTTCCGTCGGTGCATTCGGCTGCGTGTGGATCGCTTGCCGCATTGTTCCCCGTGGAACTTTCCACCGACCCTGTGCCGACGCTATCAGACCCTGACTTGACCTCTTTTGCCGCCGCCTCGCCGGTGCTTGAAGTGGGTGATTGGGTGAGTGAGGGAGTGGGTGAGTTAACTCCTCCACTCTCAACTCCTCCACTTACAACTTTGCTCGAGCTCGGGTTGTAGGCGGCTGCCGCGATCTGCATCATGCTCACAACAGCCGCTGTATATGTCTGCATCGTGCGGTTGAACTCCTCCGAGGGAGAAGACTTCAGGCCCTCCGCCGAAAATTCGAACTTGCCGTCGTCGCTCATGCCGCCGGTCAACGATTCGGCCTCGGTCTTCAGCCAGTGGTCGTTGTGCCAGATGCTGTACTTCGTGGTGCCGTCGCTGGTCTTCTCGAACTTGATCTTGGTCGCAGAGCAACCTGCGAAGAGGTATGCGGCTACGAAGAGCAGCGCGGGAGTGAGCATGTGGATTGCGGTTTGCTTGAGTTGTGCTTTCATTGTTTTCCTTTCTTTTGGGTTAAGTCCTCGATGCGACGAGCGCAAGATTTCTCTCGTGGCAGTCCTGCCAGGCCTTCCAGCCGCCGGGGCCCTGCACGAAGTCGAACGCGAGGCGGGCTGCGGCGCGGGCGCGCCAGTGCTTCCAGGTCCACCACGGATAGGCGTCCTTGACGAGCTTGACGCAGTTGCCCCAGAACTCGAAGTTCGCGTAGTTGAAGCCGAAGCGCGTACCGTCGCTCCTGTAGTTCCTCATGTCGTGGATCAGCGCGGCGGGCTCGAAGAGGGCGAGCCGCTCGGTCAGCTTGCCGCGCACGGTCTCACCCGCCCACTCGGGGCCAATGCCATTGTACTCGCGGCAGAGAGTCGCGTAGTCGAAGTCCTGGATGAACTCGACGCCGTCAAGCTCGGCGAGCACCGCCGCCTTTACAAGACTGTCTATCTTCGCTTCGTCTACCATTCCATTCTCCAACTCCAACTTTTAACTCCAACTCCAACCCCACGAGGGGGGCTCCGTATCGCCGGAGCAACGCGATTCCCACCACAGTTAGGAGGCCGCCGAGGGTGAGCTCCCTTGCGGCGCGATTATTATGATACAGGAATTGTCAACTTACAAATGCGCGAAGGGGTTACTATGGCTAAAATGTATCAAGTTGATAAAATGGCTATTATGGCTATTGTGGCTATAATGGCTTTTCAACTTGCTCAACTTTCCGCACATGTGCGGAAAGTGAATCAAATTGAATCAATAAAAAAGGGCGTGTCAAGTGAAATCGTATTGAAATTTCAAAAAAATTTCAGCGGGCAGAAAATCAAGTTGAAAGCGCGTATCCCCCGAGCGAAGCGAGCCGCGCAAGCGGTCGCTAGAGGGGTGCAAATACGCCGCGCTTCAAATGTGTATGCGAAAACCTAAAATCATATACATATCGCGTCAAATCTGCCGCGCGCGGCAAATGCGCCGCGTAAAAGAAAACCCCCTGCAAGCAGCTTGCAAGGGGCGTTCGATGACGCGGCAAATATGCCGCGTCACTTCATCGACTCAATCTTCTGCCAGCGTTTCTTGTATGGGCACTTCGAACATGCCGGCATTTCACCGGTATCCCCCGAGCGAAGCGAGCCGCGCAAGCGGTCGCTAGAGGGGTGCGCGGCACTTTCGCCGCGCGCGGCAAATGTGCCGCGCTAATACTTGCGCAAGATCGCTTCGATCTCGCGCTTCAATTCTGCCGACCGATCCGGAGAGGAGTCGGTCGGTGGCGAGTCTTTGAGGCCGAGCAACCAGTCTGCACTGCAATTGCATACTATGCAAACGCGGTATAGGAAATCTATCGACGGCTTTCTCTTGCCATTGATGTAGCAGTCAGCTGTCTGCTGTGATATGCCGAGTTTCTTGGCAAACGCGTATACGCTTTCGCCTTTCATTGCCGTTTTCACACGGGAAATGACATCATCAAAAATAATCTGCATTTGCGGTTGACTTCTCGTATGCGTTTGTTGTATAATCTCTCTCGTTCCGTTGGAACAGGTAGAAATAATACCACAAGGAGGACCAAATGGCAACAGTGACAAAGTCGAAGATGAGAGCCGCCGGGGTGCGCGAGATCGCGCGTCTCACGGGCTACTCACCCGCGCATGTATGCTATGCGTCGCGGGGCTTGAGGATATCGCGCCCGCTCCGCGCGAAGATGCGCGAGCTCGGGCTCAAGTTCAAGGGGGTGCGGTGATGATGGCGATGATGATGATACCTCTCATGATCGTCGGCGGCTTCGACGGCGTGGAGCCGCAGACTACATTCGAGGTTTACGACCGCAACGGTCGTGCAGTCGGCATCCGCGAGGCCGCGCGTTTGACGAACTGCTCGCCGACGCATGTATGGTTCATCCGTCACGGTCAGCGCAAGTCCGCTCGCTTCGAGCGCAAGATGCGCGAACTGGGGCTCACCTTCGAACCGTATCCCCCGAGCGGAGCGAGTCCGCGAAGCGGATGCCCTAGCAGGGGTGCGACGCTCCGCGCGGCGCTCAAGCGCCAGGGGAAGGGAGGGAAGTGATGACCATTCTTTCTCTATTCGCTCTTTTCACTTATGCTACGCTTGCGCTCATTGGTGCAAATTTAATGTTTAAGGAGCGCATTCTTGAGAGCGCGTTGTTTTTCATTGCTGCCGCATTGTTCGTGATTGCGGGCGCGCTCTATAAGAGAGGGGGCAAGTAAGATGAGCCGATTAGTAATTGCGGTGCTTGGTGTTGCGCTGTGTGGAGGATGTGGCGTCACCGTTTTGCCCAAAGGCACGACAATTGTCACGGAAACGGTGCGTTGCACGACGACAGGATTCGAGGATCTGCCGACAGGGAGCTACAAAGTATTTGTGCATGTCCCCAACGACTGCACGAAGTACTGGACGGGGCGGCTTATTGTTGATAGAGATGCGCACACGACCATTTTGGAGAGCAAGTAATGGCAAAGATAAGAGCAACACTACGGCGCGTCGTCACCGGTCGGCGCGAATCCCGTCGCCTCACGGTTGAGCTACGCAAGCGCGGGCTCACCTTCGAACCCGCCACGCTCCGCGCGGCGCTCAAGCGCCAGGGGAAGGGGGGCAAGTGAGATGAACAAGTACTTGTTTGCCTCGAGCGTTTGCGCTGGCGTGGCTGTCTCCCTCGCGTGCCGCGGCAAGCCCTCATTGGAAGCTTGTTATGTTATTGCTGCAGCAATCGCCTTGATTGCATCAGCCATCGCCGAGACGGGGAAGGGAGGGAAGTGAGATGACGAAGGAACAGGCAGAGGCGATGCGCAAGAAGCTGATGGTGGCCACGCTCGCGCGAAAGAGGCTCGTGGAGGTTGCCGCCTGGCTAGATGGTTGCCCCGAGATTAAGGGGTGTGATCCATACCTTACGACGCACGACCTTGCGGTCTACATCCGCTGGGGTTTGAAAAGCTTGATTTCGCGCTCGACCAGTTCGAGAGCTTTATGAAGGAGGGCAAGTAAGATGAGCTTCTTTGGAAAACTATTTAGAAAGCGCGACATGCGCAACCAAACTCTTTGCACGACTGAGATTCACCCGCGCCCCGAGACCCGCACGCTCGAGGAAATTCAAATCGACAATGAAAGGATCCTCGGCTTGACGGCTATCGCCGTGCTACCCTGCGGTGCTCGCCTTTGCCGGTTCGACAACGAACGTTCCCTCCTGCTTAATGAACGGGGGCCCTTTGCATGCAAGCGCTATGCGCTCCGGGAGGGGGAGGCCGGGCTTTACTGCGTGGATGACTGCCTTGCATTCCACCATTGCCCCCTCGTCAAGATATACATTGAGAGGTGGATCGACGGAAAGACCGACCGCTTTGGCGAGATCATCGCCAACTATCTCAAGGCCCAGAAGCTGGACGCCGCGCCGACCGACATTGGCAATCCTGACGGTTCCACGCCAGCATGCGCAGCCACGAATGTTAACGTACGTTTCATCGCCATCTTCGACGGACGCGGACATAAGTATCTTGTTGTCCCGCCGATGTCGCCAGAGATGTACAAGTGTGGCGCCAGCAGCAATGCCAGCCAGCACGGTGCAGGAGTCGAGTAGGATGTTCATGGCTTGAATTATACCACACCTAACCAACCACCAACAAGGAGACAAACAACATGAGCTATCCTATCGACATCAATGCCACCCAGCTTCTCTCCCTGGCCGCGCTCGCCCTCGCCGGCGGCGTCGCCTTCGGCATCGCCATCGGCATCAACCTCTACGAAAGGTGCGGGAAATGAGACAGCGCAAATGCAAAGACTGCGGCTGCGACATCACGCAGCGCTATATCGCCGCCAAACGGTGTATCGACTGCGCCGTAAAGCGCCAGCAGCGATTGGCAAACCGCCGCCGCCGTGCGGCAAGGAGGGCCGCGAAATGGTAGAGAAGATTTGCCCCGAATGCGGCGCTAAGTTTGTGCTGACATACAGTAACCAAGCTTGCTGCTCCGACGAGTGCAAGAGAAAACGCCGGAGGCGGCAGACGCGCGAATCACTGGCGCGCATTCGCAAACTCTCGCCACATCAGCGGATGCTCGCCAATCTTCGTAGGCGCGACGCGCTTTGCCCCAAGCCGAAGACGGAGATCATCGAGCGCAACGGCATCATCATCGAGCGTCGCGGAACGGTGCCTGCCGGTTGTCACGCCGCCGACTTCATAAGACACAGCTGACAAACTTTCAACTTTCAACTTTTCAACTTTACACTCTTATGAACACCACCACCCAAGCGATCATAGCGCGGCTGCCGAAAAAGCCGATCCTCGTTCCGGCGGAGATTGCCGCCGCGTATGGGTTGGCGTCGGCAAACCCAATACTCGCCGACATCAAGACCGGCAAGCTCGCGGCCAATGTCATCAATGGCCGATACCTGATTTCACGCGATGCGGCGGAAGCTTACATCGCGGCAAACGAATACGAACCCGAAGAAGGAAGTCTCTGAAATGAAGAAGAACAAAAATTCAGTCGTCGTCGCGGAACCAGTCGTCGTCGAGCCGCTGCCCGTATTCGAGCAGTGCTCAAGCAACGACGCCGCCGAGCGCGTCCGCTTCCACCTTGACGAAGCCAAGAAGCACGGTCGCAGTGCCATCGCCCACATCATAGAGGCAGGGCGCGAGCTTGCGCTTCAAAAGCAGCTGCTTGGCTATGGGCAGTGGAAAAACTGGTGCGAGGGAAATCTTAATGTATCACTTGATACCGCCGACCGCTATATTGCAACATTCCAGAAGACGATCGGCGTCCAGCGCGCCCAGCAGCAGATCCCGCTCGAGAAGAAGATCCTCAAGAAGGAACTCGAAGCCGCGACCGTCGGCATGGAAGAGAAGACGGTGCGACAGGCGATGATCGAGATCGGCGTCATCAAGCAGCACTCGGCCTGGGGCGGCAAGCGCGACGGCGCAGGAAGAAAGGCAAAGGACGCCGCTGCGGACGAGGCGGCCGCGCTTGACGAGATCAAGGACACGCCGGCGGTGCTGTGGGGGCTGTGCCGCGATCCGCTGCACAAGCTGAACGACCTCGAGCGCGAGCGGCACTTCATCGACCGTCTGGAGTTCGTGGAGCTTTCGGAAGTCTACAGCATCT
>JAFRJH010000277.1 GCA_017432385.1 Kiritimatiellia bacterium | reverse complement strand
GTCCCTGCCGTTCCTCGAGGCCGCGCGCCAGTTCCGCTTCGAGGAAGGCTACGAGAACACGTGTTTCGTGCATCTCACGCTCGTGCCCTACCTCAAGGCGGCGGGCGAGCTGAAGACCAAGCCGTCGCAGCACTCCGTCGGTCAGCTGCGCGCGATCGGCATCATCCCCGACATCCTCGTCTGCCGCACTGAGATGTCGCTCCCCGAGGAGCATCTCCAGGAGCGCGCGCTCTTCAGCACCGTGAAGCGCGACTGCGTCATCGAGGCGAAGGACGTCACCGACTCCGTCTACGCCGTCCCGCTCGAGCTCAGGAAGCAGGGACTCGACGAGCAGGTTCAGCGGCATCTCCACCTCGACATCTGGCCAATAAAGCACACGGTGTGGGATACGCTCGTCAGGAAAGCCACGCAGCCGAAGAAGACGTGCCGCATCGCGCTCGTCGGGAAGTACATCTCGATCCGCGACGCCTACAAGTCGATACACGAGGCGCTTCAGCACGCCGGCATGGCGAACAACTGCAAGGTCGAAGTTGTTCCTGTTGAATCCGAGGAGTTGGAGACAGGATTTACAGGATTAACAGGATTGGCGAAGTCTTCTAATCATGTAAATCTTGTTAATCCTGTCAAAAACAATCCGTTGAGGGATGTCGACGGCATTTTGGTGCCAGGGGGTTTCGGGTCGCGTGGCGTCGAAGGCAAGATCGCCGCGATCAGGTACGCGCGCGAGCACAAGATACCATTCCTCGGCATCTGCCTCGGGATGCAGTGTACGGTGATCGAATACGCGCGCGACGTGCTCGGATGGAAGGACGCCAACTCGACGGAGTTCGACGAGCATACGTCGCATCCCGTCATCGACCTCATGGAGGAGCAGCGCGGCGTCACGCAGAAAGGCGGCACGATGCGCCTCGGCGCGTATCCGTGCGTCCTCAGGAAAGGCTCGCTCGCAGATAAGTTGTATAGCCACAAAGAACGCAAAGAGCGCAAAGACAGCTCTGCGTCTCTCGGCACTCGCTTCGCTCGGCTTGGCTCGCTACAAAACGCGAGCCCCGCTTCCGCGGCGGTTACGCGCCTCTGCGTTAAAAACACGGACACGGTAACGATCTCCGAACGGCACCGCCACCGCTACGAACTCGCCTACGACGGCGAGGCGCGCGAGAAACTGGAATCGGCGGGCCTAAGGATAAGCGGCCTCTCCCCCGACGGCAAGCTCGTCGAGATCGTCGAACTCCCGCAGACGAAGCACCCCTACTTCATCGCCGGACAGTTCCACCCCGAGTTCAAATCCCGCCCGACCGCGCCGCATCCGCTCTTCGTAGGACTCGTAACCGCAGCACTCAAGGGAAAGACAAAATGAAACGCACCGACTTGAAGAAGATTTTGGTCGTCGGATCGGGTCCGATCGTCATCGGACAGGGCTGCGAGTTCGACTACTCCGGATGCCAGGCCGTGAAGGCTCTGCGCAGTGAGGGGTATGAAATCGTCCTCGTGAACTCAAACCCCGCGACGGTGATGACCGATCCCGAGATGGCCGAGGCGACCTACATCGAGCCGCTCACGGTAGATTCGGTGTCGGCGATCATCCGAAAGGAAAGGCCCGACGCGATTCTCCCCACGCTCGGCGGACAGACCGCGCTCAACCTCGCGATGGAGCTGAAGCGCTCCGGCGTCCTCGCGGAATGCGGCGTCGAGATGATCGGCGCGGATGCGGACGCAATTGCCCGCGCAGAGGACCGCAATCTCTTCAAGGCGGCGATGGAAAAGCTGGGGCTCGACATGCCGAAGTCCGGAAGCGCCCACTCGCCCGAGGAAGCCGAGGCGATCGCAAGGGGAATCGGCACATGGCCGCTCATCATCCGTCCCGGATTCACGCTTGGCGGCACGGGCGGCGGAATCGCTCACGACGCGGACGAGTTCCGCGAAATCGTCTTGCGCGGACTCGAGGCCTCGCTCAACCACGAGGTCCTCGTCGAGGAGTCGCTCATCGGCTGGAAGGAATTCGAGATGGAGGTCATGCGCGACAGGGCGGGAAACGCCGTGATCGTCTGCTCCATCGAGAACATGGACGCGATGGGAGTCCATACGGGGGACTCCATCACCGTCGCGCCGATACAGACACTTACCGACCGCGAATACCAGGCGATGCGCGACGACTCGATCCGCGTCCTGGAGGCGATCGGAATCGCGACCGGCGGCTCGAACGTCCAGTGGGCCGTCAATCCGAAGACGGGACGGCGCATCATCATCGAGATGAATCCGCGCGTCTCGCGCTCGTCCGCGCTCGCTTCGAAGGCGACGGGCTTCCCGATCGCGAAGATCGCCGCGCTTCTTGCCGTGGGCTATACTCTCGACGAGCTGAAGAACGACATCACCGAAGTTACGCCCGCCTGCTTCGAACCGGCGCTCGACTATGTCGTCGTCAAGGTGCCGCGCTTCACCTTCGAGAAGTTCCACGGAGCGGACACGCGCCTCGGCACGCAGATGAAGTCCGTGGGCGAGGCGATGGCTATCGGCCGCACATTCAAGCAAGCGTACCTAAAGGCGGTGCGCTCGCTGGAGGCTCCGCTCGCCGGGCACGACGTCGCGAGCTTCGATCCGTGGTTCAAGCGCGAGCTCGAAGAAATCGACGCGTTCAGGAAGTTCTTGTCGAGCCAGAAGAATCTTTTGACAGGATTTACAGGATTAACAGAATTGGAAGAGAATTCAAATTCTGTAAATTCTGTTAATTCTGTCTTAAAAATAGAGCAGCCGTATTTGCTCCTTCGCCAGGCGAAGGTTTTCGGCTTCAGCGACAGGGAAATAGCCGCGGCAATCGGCTCCGACGAGATTACGGTGCGGACGAAGAGACTTGGGCTTGGAATACGGCCCGAGTTCGGCGAGGTCGACACCTGCGCCGGCGAGTTCGAGGCCAAGACGCCGTATTATTACAGCTACTACGGTTTTTCGACAGGATTAACAAGATTTACAAGATTACCACATCCAACGAATTCTTCTAATCTTGTAAATCCTGTAAATCCTGTCAAAAAGAAGGTCATGGTCTTGGGCGGGGGGCCGAACCGCATCGGACAGGGAATCGAGTTCGACTGGTGCTGCTGCCACGCCGCGTTCGCGCTGCGCAAGATGGGCATCGAAGTCGTGATGGTGAACTCCAACCCCGAGACTGTCTCGACCGACTACGACACTTCGGACAAGCTCTACTTCGAGCCGCTCACGTTCGAGGACGTGATGGAAATATACGAACGCGAGAAATGCGACGGCGCGATCGTGCAGTTCGGCGGACAGACCCCGCTCAACCTCGCGGAAAGACTCGAGGCGGCGGGCGTAAACATCCTCGGCACCTCGCCCAAGGACATCGCGCTCGCGGAGGACCGCGACTTCTTCCGCGCGCTTGTGAACGAAGTCGGCGTGAAGCAGCCGCCGAGCGGCATTGCGCACACCGTCGACGATGCGCTCAAGATCGCGCAGGAGATCGGCTATCCCGTCCTCGTGCGTCCGTCGTTCGTCCTCGGCGGACGCGGCATGGCGATCGTATACCACGAGGAGCGCCTAAGGGAGTACGTCGAAGAGGCGGTGAAGATATCGGAAGGGCGTCCGATCCTCATCGACAAGTTCCTCACCAACGCCATCGAGCTCGACGTCGACTGCGTGTCGGACGGAGAGACGACGGTCGTCGGCGCGATTCTCGAGCACGTCGAGGCGGCGGGCTGCCACTCGGGCGACGCCGCGGCTGTTACGCCGCCGGTATCGCTCTCGAGAGAGACGATCGCCGAGGTCGAGCGCATTGCGCGCACGTTCGCGGAGAAGCTGCATGTCGTCGGGCTCATGAACATTCAGCTCGCGGTGAAGGACGGCGAGGTCTGGATGATCGAGGTGAATCCGCGCGCGTCCAGAACCGTGCCGTTCGTCTCGAAGGCGGTTGGCTGGTCGCTCGCGGGCGTGGCGTCGCGGTGCATGGCGGGAGAGAAGCTGAAGGACATTGGACTTCCGACTTCGGACTTCCAGATAAACCGGAAGTCTGAAGACGGAAGTCTGATGTCGCCCCCCTACTACTGCGCCAAGGAGGCGGTCTTCCCGTTTGTGAAGTTCCCTGGCGCGGACATCACGCTCACGCCGGAGATGAAGTCGACGGGCGAGGTGATGTCGTTTGGACACGACGCGGCGACGGCGTACTACAAAAGCCAGGTCGCGGCGGGCAGTCCTCTGCCGCTTCCGGGGAAGGGAGGGGTCGTCCTCTGTGTCCGCGACGAGGACAAGGCGGAGGTCGTCCGCCTGGCGAAGACGCTTGACGAGCTCGGTTACGAGATATGGGCGACGCGCGGGACGTCCACCGCGCTCTGGAAGGCGGGAATCGAGTCGTACGCGCTCTACAAGATTCCGCTTGGGAGCCCCAACACGCTTGATCTCATCCGCCTCGGCAAGGTCAGGTGGATCGTCAACACTCGCGAGGACGGCGAGGCGGCGGCGCACGACAGCGTGAAGATCCGCGCGGCGGCGGTTGCGGCCGGCGTCCCGGTGACGACCACGCTTGCCGGCTTCGCCGAGGCAATCAAGGGCATCGCCTCGGTGTCTCGCGAAGGTCGGCGCGAGCCGTGCTCCCTCCAGGAGTGGCATTCCGTGCGGATCTGACGCGCTGTCGGCATTTCCGCGGCAATTCTGCCGCCTGGCAAGTCAGGGGTTGTCATCCCTTTGCAGATGGGGGGTGCACATGACCGCCCATTTTTTGGTATAATGTAAGGTGATGAACAGATTTTCGACTTTATTGGCGGTTTGCGTTCTGGCAACTTCCGCGTCAGCGTCTTGGTACTGGCCGTTCGGCAAGGGTGACAAGCGTCCGGAGCGTTTGCGCATTTCCGAGCTGGTTGAACCGGCGTCCGAGCTTATTGACGAGGCGGCCGATCTTGCCGACGAGGGCAAGATCAGCGAGGCCGTGGAGAAATACAGGTCCGCACTTGAGGAACTAGATCGCGTCGAGTCCGAGAACCCGGAGCGCGCCAAGTCCGCGGAGTTCGCGACCGTCCGCAACAAGCGCGCATATGTCAATTCCGCAATTGACACGCTCTTCATGAAGCAGGCGCAGAACAACGCCAAGCCGGTCGCGATTACCGACACGACGGAGCTGGAGAAGCGCTATGCGGAGTTGAAGGGAAAGAAACCGCCGGCCGCGGCGTCCACGAAGGAGAGGACGACGCAAGCGAAGAAGACTGACGCCGCGAAGCCGGAAATGGAGAAGAAACCCGAGTCCACGAAGCCCGCCGAGCCCGAAAAGCCTGCGGAGGCCGAGAAGCCGGCGGAGGTCGAGAAACCGGCAGATGCCGAAAAGCCTGCGGAGGCCGAGAAGCCGGCGGAGGCGAAAAAGGTCGAGAAGCCGTCCGAGACGAACGCGCCCGAGGTTCTGCCGGAGGTCAAGACGCCTGAAGAGCCGAAGCCGGAGCCTCCGCCCGCGGCGAAGGAGCCTGAGGCGGCGGCGAAACCGGCGGCAAAGGACGTCGCGCCGGAGGCGCCGCGCGTCGACCCTGCGCGGCGGGCGCGGCTGAGGTCCGTCGCCGAGTCCATTGGAAAGAAGGACTTTGCGGCGGCGCGTCGCGAGCTTGAAAAGCTGCTTGAGGCGAATCCCGGCGACGCGGCGGCGCTCAACCTGCGCGCGGCGGTAGAGACGGAGACGGGAGACTACCGCGCGGCGGAGGCGACCCTTGACAGGTGCATCGAGCGTAATCCCGGCAGGCATCATGCCTACTACAACATGGCGAGGCTCTTCATACGCACGCGCGGAGACGAGGGGAAGTCCGCGGCGAAGCTCTATTACGACGCCGGGCGCAAGAACGGCGGACCTGCGGACGCGGAACTGGAGAAGTCGCTGAAATGATCCTGGCTTCGATAGCGGGCGCGCTTGTCGCGACGAACGCGGTCGTCTCTGCGTCCGCGGCCCCGGTGCTCCCTGCGGAAGCGGGCGCGGCGGAGCTTGTGAGGAGCTGCCGGACGATGGTGCCGTCCGACGTCGACATCAGCGGCCGCATCGTGCTCAGGAACCGCAGGGGGATAGTCCAGGCGGAGTACGGCTACGCGCTGAGCCGGCGCGCGGGAGAGACGTCGCTCAGGGTCACCGACGCCGGCGGCAGGGAGCTTGAATATCCGAAGCAGGGCCCGATGCTCGGGACGGACGTCACCTGGAGCGACATCACGCTTGAATACCTGTGGTGGGACGACTTCGCGTTCGACCCCGAGCGCGAGTCGGAGACGGTGCATGGCCAGAAGTGCAGCGTGCTGCTCATGAAGAAGAAGGGCGACGGTGACAAGGTTCCGGACAGGGCCGTCCGGGTCTGGGTCGACCGCAGGACGGGCGCGATGATGCAGGCCGAGGAGATTGTGGACGGGAAGGCCGCGCGACGGCTCTGGGGTACCAGGGTGAAGAAGTTCGGCGACCGCTGGGCGCCGAACGTGCTGGAGGTGGAGACTTTGGGTTCGGGCCATAGGACAAAGATAACGGTGGAGGATCTGAAATGAAGAAATTGCTCAAGTTCGTCGGTACATTCATTATCCTGGTCGTCGTGTTCGTCCTCGGCCTGGTCTTGGCGCTGCCGCTCTGGATAGGGCCGGCGGCGAAGTGGGCGGCGGGGTCGATCGGCCCGAAGTTCACGGGGACGCCCGTGCATCTCGGCGAGTTCTCGCTCAATCCGTACACGGGGCGTGTCGCGATCGGCGACCTTCAGGTGGCGAATCCGCCCGAGTACTCCGAGACGAACGCCGTCGACCTGCAGTCGCTGAAGGTGAACGTGGCGATGACCTCGGTCTTCTCGAAGAAGCTGCGTGTAGAGGAGGTGCTTCTCGACGGGCTCAGGATACACATCTCTCCGTCTGGCGGCAACATGCGCGACATCGCGAAGGCCGCGGGCGGCGATTCCGCCGCGGCGGAGGGGGGGAAGAAGTCCTCCGGCGAGGATCCCGCGGCGGAGAAGAAGGGCGGCGAGAGCGGCGGCGGCGTCGAGATCGACAGGGTGGAGCTCAGGAACATCACGGTCAAGTACCTCGGCG
>JAFRJH010000276.1 GCA_017432385.1 Kiritimatiellia bacterium | reverse complement strand
ACGACATAGTCGAATCCGAGGCCCTTCGATCGGTGGATGGTCATGATCTTCACCTTTCCGGGCTCCGCCAGGTTGCGCTTCTTCTTGCCCGCCAGGAAGTCCGCGAAGTCGGAGAGCATCGTCCCGGGATCCATCGAGAGCTCGAACTCCGACGCCGCGCGCAGCATGTCGGTGAACCGCGCCTCGGTGAATTCGCTCCATGCGGCAGACGGATCCTCCGGCAGAAGCGCGCGGATGTCGCGGAACGCACGCGCGAGGCCCTTCGCCGTAAACGCCTGCGATGCGAACTGCGAGACGGCGGACGCGCCGGGCGCGCCGTCCGGCCACAGCGCCGACGCGAGCGGAGTCGTCCTGAAATGGCGCAGGGCCTGGCCGCATCCGGGATGGTCCGCGAGCTTCACGAGATCAATGAACCCCTGCAGCGCCGGCGTGTCCAGGATCGCGCTCTCGCCTTCCCACACCACGCCCTCGACGCCATTCAGCTTGAGGTATTCCGCAACCGCCCTTCCCGTGCTGTTGTTCCTCACGAGCACCGCGGCGGAAATGCCGCGCCGGACTGGATCGACCGCCGCGAGCGCGGAGCGGACCGGCTCGAAGAAGTCCTCGAGCTTCCTGCCCGGCGCGTCGACCGCCTGCACGAAACCGGGCATCTCCGGCTTTGCGGAAACATGCTCCGACGCCTCCCATCCAGGGAACTCGGCGCGCAGCCGCCCATTGACGACAATCCTGGTCACCGCTTCCACGACGGCCGGCGACGAACGGTAGGTCTTGTTCAGCTCCCGCAGCTCGTAGGCGCCCGAACCGCGCTCGCGGCGGAATATCCCGACATCGCCGTGGCGCCAGCCGTAGATCGCCTGCTTGCAGTCGCCGACGACGAAGACCGACTTCTCGCCGGCGGACTGCTTGGCCTCCTCGACAAGCGGACCGAGCGCCTTCCACTGCTCGCGGCTCGTGTCCTGGAACTCGTCGAGCGCCCAGGCGCGTATTCGCGCGTCAAGGCGGTATTCGAGCGCCAGGCGGACATCCTCGCCGAGCGAGGCGAGGAGCCGCGGCACGTCGTCGAAGCGCAGCCGTCCGCGTCCGCGGACCTTTGCCGCGTATTCCGCCTCGTAGGCCGAAATGAGCGTGTATACTCCGCGGGCGAGCGCGAGCCGGCGGCGGACCACGTACCCGTACACTCCGCGCAGCGCGTCCCTTATCGCCTTGGCCTGCGCCCCGCCGAACGAATACGCCTTCCTGTTGAACGTCACGTCGACTGTCGCGTGCGCGAAGGCCTCGGCGCCCATCTCGACGAACTTCTTCGCGAAGCCCTTGATCCCGTCGAAGCTGCCGCGGAAGTCCCTCGTCCACGCGGCGAACTCGGGCCACTTGGCGTTGTCGCAGAGCCCCTCCAGGGCGCCGGCGAGACGCGCGAGGCGCGCTTCGTCAGTCTCCGCCCAGTCTGGCGTCCCGCCCCAGATCGCCGCGCAGTCGCCCCAGGCGCGGGGGTCGGGGTGCGCGAGGACGCGCTCGTGCCAGGTTTCCACGAAGCCGCGGTAGGAGTCGGCGAAGGACCTGACGTCCTCCCCGTCCATGGCGAGCGAAAACGCCTCCGCGAAGGCGCGGCGCGTGTTCCGGTCGGTGCGGCGCAGTATGCCGAAGGAGATGCGGCCAAGCTCCTGTCCGGCGCGGTATTCGTCCATGATCTCCACTTCGCCGTCGAGTCCGAGCTCAAGCGGGAAGAACCGGACGATGCGCATGAGGAAGCTGTCGAGCGTGCCGATCTGGGAGAGGTGCTGGGTCGAGACGACCCTGCGCAGGAGCGCGGCGGATTCGCCGCGCCCGGCGACCCTGTCGGCGAGGAGCGAGACGAAGCGCTCGAATATCTCTCCCGCCGCAGCGCGGGAGAAGGTGAGCGCGACTATCTCGTGCGGCTCGACGCCGCCCTTCACGAGCTCAATCAGCCGCTCGGCGAGAGCCTGCGTCTTGCCGGTTCCGGCCGACGCCTCAATCAGGACATCGGGGCTTGTGGTCGTCTTGCTCATGCCCTGCAGTATACCATATTCCGCCGGCCGATTGCTCCGGAACGGCAAAATGGCGCTTCGGTTCCGGGGGAAAGCCAGAACATGACGGTCAGTCCAGCACGCCCTTCGACGGCGGCTCCGAGTCATCCCACCACGAGCCCTTCGCGCCGGAGATGCGGGCGATCGGCTTGGTCGTCAGCTGCTTGCCCTTGGCCGTCGCCGCCCGAATCGGCACGACCTCCTGCTTCTCGGTCTTCCCGGTCTCGCGGTTCACGCGGTCCACGAGCTCGAGCGGCAGGAAGTGCTGCTGGTGGATCTTCTGGCCCTTCGCCGGCTTGAACTTGACGTACAGCGTCTCCGGGCAGCCCTTCTGCAGGAGGAGTATCCTGGACTTGGGCTTCGCGGGCGCGAGCCAGTAGTCCTTGTTGCGGATGAGGCCGCCGAAGCGGAAGCGCTTGATGTAGCTGAAGCCGTAGGAGCCCTCCTCGTAGACGCACGTGAAGTCAAGCGCCTCGCGGTCCTTCTCCTGGTTGTAGCGCATGACCGCGAGCAGGTCCTTGTCTACGAATATCTTGTCGTCGGGCTGCACCTTCCTGAACCGCCCGTTCTTCCAGACGAGGATGAGCTCGTCCAGCGACGAGCACTTGAAGAGTTCGTCTCCGTTCCGGAGCCCGGAGCCGACGTAGTTGTTCTCCTTGTCCCACTTTATCGTGAGCTCGCTCGCCGTGATCGCGCGGACGTCGACCTCCTTGAACGCTCCGGACTCGACCTTCGTGCAGCGCGGGTAGTTCTTCGCGTACTGCTTCACGAGGCCCTTGAGGTACTTCACGACGAACGCGCGCAGATGGACGAGGTTGTCCCTGACCTCGCGCTCCTCCTTGAGGATGCCCTCGATCTCCTCGCGGTTCTTGTTGATGTCGAACTGGGAGATGCGGCGGATCTGCAGCTTGAGGAGCCGTTCGATGTCGTCGTCGGTTATCTCCTTGCGCCTGAGCTCCTTCATGTGCGGGACGAATCCGGTGCGAACCGCGTTCCGGACGCCCTCCATCGTCTTCTCCTCCTCGATGCGCTTGTATATGCGCTCCTCGATGAAGATGCGGTCGAGGGTGCGGGCGTGGAAGAGGTCGTCCAGCTCGCCGAGGCGGATCTCCTGCTCCCGCTTCGTGAGCTCCATCAGGCGCTCGACGTTCTTCTTCAGGATGTCCGTCACGCTCATGAGGCGCGGACGCCCCTGGTCGAGGACGATCGGACGCGACGATAGCGACTTCTCGCAGTTCGTAAACGCGTACAGCGCGACGATCGCCTTCTCCTGGCTCTCGCCCGCCTGGAGCTCGAGCTCGATCTTGACTGTGTCGCTGGTGAGGTCGTGCAGCTTGCGGACCGGTACCTTCTTCTTCTTGATCGCCTCCTCGATCGACTCCGCGATCGAATCCGTCGTCTCGCCCCACGGAAGCTCCGTTATGACGAGCTTGTTCTTGTCCTCCTTCTCGATCTTCGCGCGCACCTTGACCTTGCCGAGTCCGTCCTGGTACTCGCTCACGTCCATCACGCCTCCGAGCTGGAAGTCGGGGTAGAGCTGGAACGGCTTCTTCTGGATGAGCGCGATCTCCGCCTCGAGGAGCTCGATGAAGTTGTGCGGGAGAATCGCCGTGGAGAGTCCGACCGCGATGCCGTCCGCGCCCATCATAAGGAGCAGCGGTATCTTTGCCGGCAGATACACCGGCTCCTCCTTGCGTCCGTCGTAGTTCGGGACGTAGGTGGTCGTCTTGCGGTTGAAGACCTCGTTCTTGGCGAGCTCGGTTAGTCGGCACTCGATGTACCTGACGGCCGCGTGCGGCATTCCCGTCAGGAGCGAGCCGAAGTTTCCCTGTCCGTCTATGAGGTATCCCTTGCCCTTGCCCCAGAGCTTGTTCGCGAGGACGACGATCGCGTCGCCGATCGACGCGTCGCCGTGCGGATGGT
>JAFRJH010000275.1 GCA_017432385.1 Kiritimatiellia bacterium | reverse complement strand
TCCGTCCCCTGCGCGGCCGTGACGTCCACAGAGCCGCCGACTGCGCCCGCGGCGCCGTAGGACGCGGTGCCGGTCTTGGACGCAAAAGGCGTGCTGACGCCGGTGGACTCCGCCATCGGGAGCGCCGATTCGCCGAGGTGCCACACGCCGACGTAGTTGGAGTCCCACACGTCCTTCGGGTCGACTTCCGCCGGATCGCCAGAGCCCGTGTAGCCGTAGTGCGCCGTGATCGCGGTGTCCTTCGTAAGCTGCGGCACCTTCACCCACACGGTCGAGACGCCGCTCGGGTTCCACGTGTCGATCTCGTGCGGAATGAGGTTGCCGCTTGCGTCCGCGAAGCGGAGGTCGCCGCCGTTCTGCCTCGCAAAGTCGGCGTAGCTGAAGCCGCTGATCGCGGTTGAGAGCTTAACGAGGACCGGGAAGTTCGTGAGGGTGGCGTCGCTCGGCGCTCCGGAGAACGTGACGTCAATCGCCTTGGCGTAGTCGTTCATGGCGAGCGATCCGCATTCCGGCTCAGGATCGTCCAGTCCGGAAATGTCAAAGGTGTAGGTGGCAAAGTTCGAATTGGCTACAGTGTCATGCGTCGCTTTCACCCAATCAGCCGAGCGGACGCACTTCGAGACGCGCACCTCGTCGATGCTGCCGTTGAACGAGTTGTCCATCGCATCCGGCAGGAGGTTGCCGAGCGTGAGGTAGCCGACGCCGGCGAAGATCTTGCCGAACGCCTTGCTGGCGGTCCCGGCCGCGGCCCCGTTTAAGTACCCCTTGAGGTTGGAGGACGCCGTCGTCGTGTCGAACGCGTAGACCTGGTGGTTCCACTGGTTCAAGTTGGGCTGAATGGTGTAGATGCATTCGACGCCGCTTGTTCCGTTCGTCGACGCCTTGAGCATCGTCTTGCCATCCTTGTCGTAGAAGTAGTAGGACAGCTCGCGGTTGGAGGCCAGCCGCTTGCTCAGGATTCCGCCGACGGCCTTGTGCGCGCTCTGCTTCGTCCACGCCTCGATCGTGAACTTCTCGAATCCGTCGAGGTTGTCGTGGTCGACCGCAATGACGGCGTTGCTAAAGCCGTCGCCGAAGTCGACCGAACCGCCGACGACGCCCGATGCGGCGAACGAGAGGTTCTGTCCGTTGCGCTGGGTGAAGCTCGGCCCCCGGCGGCTCGACTCGTAGAGCGGCAGACAGCCTTCGTTCAGGTGCCACACGCCCATGTAGTCGCCGTCCCAGACGTCCATCGCCGTAACGGCCGGAGGGTTGGCGCAGCCGTAGCAGGCGTAGATCTTGGTCGCCGCCGTGAGCGTCGGAACGCGCACCCACACGGTCGAGACGCCGTTCGTGTTCCAGGTGTCGATCTCGTGCGGAATCTGCCTGCCGGTCGAGTCGGCGAAACGAAGGTCGCCGCCGGTCGACTTCTGCTGGAAATCGTCGTAGCTGAAGCCGCTGATCGCGCTCGAGAGCTTGGCCAGTACCGGGAAGTTCGTCAGCGCCTCGGTTCCGTCATAGCCGGCGAACGTGACCTGGAGCTTCTTCGAGAATCCATCCATGTCGAGCTGCCCGTAGTTCGAGGGCTGGTCGTCCCAGCCTTTCGGGAAGAGCGCGTCGACCACGTTCGTGCGCCACTCTCCGCCAGGGGCGGCGCGCGCGCCCATGCCCTGTCCGTAGTTGAAGTCCGTGTACTCGAAAAGCGCCCATGCCATGTTGTCTTTCGCCTCTATGAACTCGCGGACTGTGCTCAACCACTCGTGGGCGTCGGACGGAGTTGACTTTCCGCACATAACGCCGAACTCGTTAAGAACGATTGGAACGTCTGGAAACGCCTTTGCATACTGCGAAATGTACTTGAGCTCTCTTCGGAGGGTTTGGCGATGAGCATCGGACAGGTCCACATGGTAGTTCCGCTTGTTGCCGTTTTCGTCGTAGCACCAGTCTGCACCCTGATGGGTGAACGCGAGCGGCTCATAAGAATGGACCACTACGACGATATGCGGATCGTTTTTAGGCAATGTCACCAAACTGAAATTTGGCGGTTCGCCGTTCCAAGTGAGAACATAGCAGCAACTGTTGTAGGCTATCGGCCATAGGATGTATCGCGTGGGGTTGGTTTCGCGAATGACGTTCACGGTTTCCTTCAGCAAGCCGTTGAGCGCCGCCGTCGCCTGCAACGTGGTCATGCCCTGCTGCTCCAGTGGTACCATCTTCGGTTCGTTGAGCAGCTCGAATGCGACCTTGTCCGACCAGCTCTGGTAGCGTTCGGCCACGCGCCGCCAGACCTTCTTGAAAAACGTCCGTTCGTCATCGTTGGCCAGATTGATGTCCCCTCCATTGAATCGTCCCATCAGCAGATGCACGGAGAGCCCCGCATCTAGGAATTTCTGCATGAACAGGTCGATGTTCTCGATGTTGTAGCTGCCGGAATTGTAGAACCGGTCGTTGTCGCTGTCGTAGTATTTCGTGAGATCGACGGAAAAGCGGACGAAGTCGAAGCCCTTCGACTTGATGTCCGTGTAGGTGTTGTCGAGCCCGTAGATGTACGTCTTTCCCCACGTAGACGTCGAGTACGCGCTTTCGTCCAGGCCGCGGCAGTTGATCCCCCGCTTGAACGGAAGCGATTGCGTCGCGAACGACTGCGCGGCGCAGAGCGCTAGCGCGGCGAAAACGACGACTGTCTTTGTCTTCATGTCGTTACTCCTGTATGCCAATTGTGTACCTGAAGAACATCTGGGACGGGAAGTCATAGCCCGAGGACTCGCTCGCGGTCGGACGCCAGAGGCCGTCCGTAGCGAACTTCGTCATCGGAACGAGCGTCGCGTTGCTCCAGTCCGTGAGATCGGGCGTCGCGAGAACGCCGAATGTCACGTCGTCGCGGCCTGTCGCGAGGTCGCGCGACTGCACTGACGGATTTCCCGCCGCGTCGCGGACGACCTGGATTATCGGCGTGCCGATCTCCGACGTCGCGGGGTCGATGTCGAAGGCGTACCTGACTCCGTTCGCGATTCCGTTCGTCACCTTGTCCGACGCGGCATTTGCGCCCGTGATGCCCTTCCCGGCGATCCACGCCGCGTAGCCGGACGACGGAGCGCCGCGCAGCGTGTACGTCGCGAAG
>JAFRJH010000274.1 GCA_017432385.1 Kiritimatiellia bacterium | reverse complement strand
GACACCGTGATAAACGAGAACAGGAACTACCATGTAAAAGGAACGGGCCACAACGACCAGGGTGCGATGAACACAATCGCGCTTAAGCCGAACAACAGCTACACCTACGATAAACTATATGGCAAGACGTTGTCGCTCGACGGCAATGCGACTGTCGTACACCCTGCATGGTCGAAGGTGTTCAGTACCGTCAACCTTAATGGGTTCACGCTGACCATGAAGTCGCCCGCGAGCTATCTGTCCGGCAAGGACTGGTGCAACGCATCGTTCCAGACTCCGACCCTCAACGGACCCGGCAAGATGGTGCTTGACGATTCCATCTACTACTTCAGCGGCACCACGTTCAATGACACGACCGAAGGGAACGAGATCGTGGTCGGCGAAAACTCCGGCTTTCGGTTCTGGAAGTCGAACTACACCGGGGGCAACTGGACCATCCGCTTCACCGGCGAGAACTGCTGGCTCTGGGGCGACAACAACGACGGCTATATGCGATTCAACCTCGACGGCAACGACAAGGTCGGCTTCTACAACTCACCGCGCGACAGAATTACCAATCCGATGATTCTTGAGGGCGCCACGCTGAAGATGCGCACGCAGTCCGGCATTCCCGACAACTGGGTGTTCCTCACCGGCCCCATCTCGGGCAACGGCAACATAAACCTCGAGTGCGAGACGTGGGCGAAATTCCCCGCCGGCCGCCTTTCGCTGCTCAACCCCGAGAACAGCTTCACCGGAACTGCGACGGTAGACAAGGGACTTCTCTACGTCTACGAGCCCGGCACACTCCCGTCTACTGTGAATCTTGTGGTCAGCCGTTCGCACGCGCTCGCCTACGGCCTTCAGAAGGCGAATATTGTGCCCGAATATTTCGGCGCGGAGTTCCTCTCGCCCGAACCGCAGTCGCTCAGCACGCTCACGTTCACGAGCGTCGCCGATAATGGCACCCACCATTCCGGACGCATTCAGGGCGGCTCGGGGACGTTCTCCCAGATCGACAAGCTGAGCCCCAACGTGATGGAGTACTACTCGGGCATCGGCTCTCCGCTCCTCAACGTCGAGGGAGGTACGGTCAAGCTGCCGCGCGGCCCGGCGCCGGGCCTCTGGGAGGGTACGAACAAGAACGATATTGTGTACGAGAGCAATCCCGGCAGCACCTGGAACGCCGTGTTTTCGTCCAGGAGGGTTGCCACAAACCTGGTCGCCCGCGGTGCGCTTCTCGCGAACGCCGCCATGTTCCCTCATTTCACGGCCAGGTTCTGGGCGCCGACAACATACTCGGGATACATCTGGAACCGCACCGGACAGGACCAGACCGTTACCCTGGTGAGCTCGATGCAGACATACGTCAATCTGTACATCGACGACAAGTCTGTTCTGCAGCAGAACACGAGCTCTGGCGCCGCCAATGCCTACGACCAGGTCTTCACCAACCTGACGCTGACCACGGGACCTCACAAGTTCGAGTACCGCATCTACACTGGCGGACACTGTATCAGCAACAACTGGGACAGGATGCTGGGCTTCGCTGTCGACCCGCAGGGGAGAGGCCCTTCCTCCAACACAAACAACTTCTTCGCCGTCATCGATTCGGGCGACGGCTCGCTCTTCACGCGCTCGATTGACGAGGCGGACCTGCCGCACTTCGACGAGATGCGCTTCGCGGCCGGCACCACGCTCGACCTGAACGGCAACGCCTACGTCGCCTCGACGATCAGCGGCTGGCCGACGGTCGTCAGCACTGCCGCCGACGCGCTCGCCGCGCCTTCGCTGACGATTACAAACCGCTTCGTCGTGAACGCGGCGGACCTCGTGAACGATCCTGCGTGCAGTCTCTCGCTTGCGATGCCTCTTTCCTTCGGCGAGGCGGGCGGTGTGACGGTGACGAACCTCGCGGCGCTCTCGAGCGGGAGCTATACGATCGCGGATGTTTCCGGCGAGGGGAATTCGATCACGGTATCCGGCGCGACGGCGTTCAAGAAGCGCTGCTCGCTCGATTCCAGCAAATGGGCGGTTGTGGTCTCCGACGACGGGAAGAGCCTCGTCCTCAAGCCTTCGCCGGGATTTGCGATCATGATCAAGTAGTTGGAGCGACGGGCCTGCATTAGGGATGCGCTTCGCCGGGGATGAGGGTCCTGCGAAGCGTATCAAGAGGGGCGCATGTTGCGTATTGACAAGCGCGCCAGTTTTTGAGATAATACGCGCCGTTTTCGATTCATGGGGATATAGCTCAGTTGGTAGAGCGTCTCAATGGCATTGAGAAGGTCAGGGGTTCGACTCCCCTTATCTCCACCATCCCGGCAGGTTCTTTTCGAGGGGCGACCCGTACGCCCGCCGGAGACTGGCAGACGCGATGTTCGAAGTCAGAGGATACATGCTGGACATCAGTCGGGACCGCGTCCCGACGATGAAGACCCTGCGGGAGATCGTCGATCTCCTTGCGCGGTGCCGCTACAACCAGTTCCAGCTCTACACGGAGCATACCTTCGCGTATTCCGCGCACAGGACGGTCTGGGAGGACGCGGACCCAATGACCGCAGCCGAGATCAGGAAGCTGGACGCCTACTGCCAGATGCAGGGCGTGGAGCTTGTCCCGAACCAGAACTGCTTCGGGCACATGGAGCGGTGGCTCGTCCACCCCGAGTACAATGCGCTCGCGAAGTTCCCAAAGGGCGGGGCGATGACGCCGTGGGGGACGATCAAGAAGGATCCGACGACGCTGGATCCGAAGAACCCCGGCTCGATTGCGCTGGTGGACGGGCTCCTCGAGGAGCTTCTGCCGAACTTCTCCTCGTCGCTTGTCAACGTCGGATGCGACGAGACCTTCGAGATATCCGATCCCGGCGAGTATCTCGAGTTCCTCGTCAAGGTGTGCGACGCGGCGCGGAAGCGCGGGAAGCGTCCGATGTTCTGGGGCGACATAGTCCTTCGCCATCCTGAGCTTATCGCAAAGCTTCCCAGGGATCTCGTCGCGCTCGACTGGGGCTACGAGGGGAATCATCCGTTCCAGCGCGAATGCGCCGAGTTCAGGAAGTCCGGGCTGGACTTCTACGTCTGCCCGGGCACGTCGTCCTGGCGTTCGCTCGCCGGACGCGTCGAGAACATGCGCGAGAACCTCGAGGCGGCTGAGAAGGCGGGTCGCGAAAACGGAGCGAAGGGCTATCTTGTCGCGGACTGGGGCGACGAGGGCCACTGGCAGCCGCTTGCGGCGTCGCTCCCGGGCATCATCATGGGCGGCGCATTCGCCGCGAGCGGCGCCAAGGCCGCCAAGATGGACCTGGAACTCGAGCTCAACCGCGTGATGGACGCGCCCCTTGGCGGACTCCTGCTGCGGCTTGGTACGCTCTACCTTCGCGGCGGCGCGCTCAGGGCGAACTGTTCGGAGCTATTCAACATCCTCGTCAACGGACACGGGTACTCAAGGCACCCGGGCCTCACGCAGCCGATCCTTGACGACATCAGCGGTGTTGCGCGCGGCGTTGCGATAGCGGCGGAGAGATGGGCGGACGAGAACGTCTGGGCGAAGGAGATCGTCTACATGGCGAATCTCGTTGACTGCGCCTGCCACCGACGCGACGAGGGACGCCTCCGGGCGCTCCGCGACGAGCACGGGCGGGTATGGCGGCTCAGGTCCCGCGAGGGCGGCCGGGCCGACTCCCTGGCGAAACTGCCCCGTTTTTAGCATTTTACACTATGTATTGTGGCTTGTTCGCCGGGTTGTACACAACCTGTTGATAATTTTTCATAACTCCCCACTTGCGCGACCACAATATTTAGTGTATCATGTCTTGTACATCCACAAGAGAAGGTTTTTAACGACACTTTCACACCTAAAAGAGGATTGCACGGCATGAAGCAGATGAAGATCATCAAGCGCAGCGGCCAGGAGGTCGCCTTTGACATCACCCAGATCGAGAACGCGATCCGCAAGGCCAGCCAGGCGGTGGACTACAAGGACGCGCTCTCCGAGGGCCGCATCCAGCTGATCGCGGAGGAAGTCGCGGGTGTGTGCGAGGAGCGCGACCGGGCGATGACGGTCGAGGAGATCCAGTATGTCGTCTAGACGAAGCTGATGGCTTTCGGCGCGAAGGAGATCGCGAAGCGCTACATCGTCTACCTCTACAAGCAGCAGCTCCTCCGTCATGCGAACACGACGGACAAGCAGATCCTTTCT
>JAFRJH010000273.1 GCA_017432385.1 Kiritimatiellia bacterium | reverse complement strand
CGGCGGCGGCGAGGGAGCCCCGCCGCGTCTGTCGCCGGACGGCTTCGCGGGAACACTCCGCGATTACCAGGCGCGCGGCGTCGCGTGGATGAAGTTCCTCACGGACAACGGATTCGGCGCGCTCCTCGCGGACGACATGGGCCTCGGGAAGACGGTCCAGGTGATCGCGTGGATGCTCGCGAACAGGGCGGACGCGAAGGACTCCGGTCCGTACCTCGTCGTCGCGCCGCTCACGCTCCTCGCGAACTGGCGCCACGAGCTTGCGCGGTTCGCCCCCGCCTTGCGCGTCTATTCCCACCAGGGCGACTCGCGCCGCCTCGCGCACGGCTTCGCGCTCGCCGCCGGCGAGGCGGACGTCGTCGTGACGAGCTACTCGCTGCTCGTGCGCGACTACCGGCTCCTCCGCGAGGTGGCCTGGGCCGGGATTGTCCTCGACGAGGCGCAGACCGTCAAGAACCCCGACACGCAGGCCGCCCGCGCCGTCCGCGCGCTCGGCGGACGCCGCCGCGTCGCGCTCACCGGAACGCCTGTCGAGAATTCGGCCGCCGACATCTGGAGCGTCGAGGAGTTCCTGAACCCCACGTTCCTCGGAGACCGCAGGACGTTCGCCGAGAGGTTCGTGAAGCCCGTCGCCGCCGACTCCTCGTGCCGCGCCGCCGCCAAGCTCAGGCGGGCGCTGGAGCCGTTCCTCCTCCGCCGGCTGAAGGGCGACGGAGACATCGCCGCCGAGATCGGCGACAAGCGCGAGATACGCGAATACTGCACGCTCTCGCCAGGAGACCGCCGCGAATACGAGGCGGCGCTGGAGGACTACCGCGCCGGCGAGCGCAGGCAGGGCGACGTCTTCGCGCTCATAACGCGGCTCAAGCTCGTATGCGACGGAGAAGGCAAGATGGAGCGGCTGGAGGAGCTTCTCGAGAGCGTGTTCGCGAACGGAGAGAGCGCACTCGTCTTCACCCAGTACGCGAAGGTCGGCGCCGTGATCGCGGAACGGCTTGAGAAGCGCTTCGGGCGGCGGTTCCCGTTCCTGCACGGCGGGCTCTCCGCGCGGCAGCGCGAGGCGGCGATAGCCGAGTTCGAGTCCGGCGGCGCGACGGCCTTCGTCCTGAGCCTCCAGGCGGGCGGATACGGCCTGAACCTCGTCAAGGCGACGCACGTCGTCCACTTCGACCGCTGGTGGAATCCCGCCGTCGAGAGCCAGGCGACGGACCGCGCGCACCGCATCGGGCAGACGCGGACGGTCTTCGTCCATTCGTTCATAACCGAGGGAACGCTCGAGGAGCACGTGGACGAGCTGCTGGCGCGCAAGTCGCGCGTCGCCGGGAGCCTCGTCGGGAGCGGCGAGAGCTTCCTCAGGGAGCTCGGCGAGGCGGAGCTTATGGAGGTGGTTGGCCTCAGATGAGCAGGAAACGATATCCGGTGAGAATCCCCAGGCACGCGTCCGGCATACGCGCGCAGGAGTCGCGCACCGGCTCGGGCCGCAGCTGGTGGTCCAGGCGGTGGCTCGCGACGCTGGAGCAGATGGGCCTCGGCGCGAGGCTCGGGCGCGGCAGGAACTACGCGATGTCGGGACAGGTCGTGTCCATCTCGATCGAGGGTCCGCGCGTCCTCGCGACCGTCGTCGGGAGCCGTCCGGACCCGTACTCCGTATCCGTCGTCTTCAGGGCTCCCGAGGGCGATGCCCGCTCGCGGATCGTCGCGCGGCTGAAGGCGGAACCGATGCTTGTCGCGCGCATGCTGGCGGACGACCTCCCCACCGAGGTCGAGGCGATATTCCGCGACGAGGGCTGGCCGCTCTTCCCTGGAGGCAAGCTCGGGCCCGGCCGCTACGACATGACGACGAAGTGCTCGTGCCCCGACTACGCGAACCCGTGCAAGCACTCGAGCGCGGTCCTTCTTCTGCTCGGCGAGGAGATCGCGCGCCGTCCGGCGACGCTCGTGGAGCTGCGCGGAATCACGATGGAGGAGCTGTACGATGAAGATTGAGACTCCGATTCTGCGGCGACTCGGCCCGGTGCCGTTCTGGCGCGGAGGGGAGAAGTGCCTCGACTCGCTGGAGCGGATGTACGCGCGCGCGGCGGAGTCGGCCCGACGCGCCCTTGCCGCCGCGGCGGATCCGCCGCGGACGCCTCGGCCCCGCGCGGGCGTAGCTCGCCCTCCTACCCCCGGCAACAGCCGGTCTCCGCAGGGGTAAGCTGTAGCCAGAACCGCAGACATGCGCAGACGGGGCTTCGCTAACGCTCGCCCTTGTCCAGGTTCTGCCGAGCGTAAGCGAGGCGTGTCTGCGTTGGCCTGTGGCTCAAGGCACAGCGCAGGGCTTCTGCAAGGTCTGGGTGAGCGACGCGCCGGTTAGGTCGGCGTTGGAAACGAAGTGGCGCCATTCCTCAGAGCCCGAGGCGGTTGGGCGACGCCCCCTTATGGGCAGAAGTTCCGGCAGGTTTAGGATATCGGTGTTGCCGTAGGCGAACCATTCTCTTCCCAGGAAGGCAATTTTTCTGGCGGCACCGAAGTATTTCGCGTTGTCGCGTCTGAGGCAAAACCCCCAGTATTCGGTGCGCAGTTTTTCGCAATTCCTTGCCTGCACAGACCGCGGACTAGGAGATTTGATTGGGGTGCAACGAGTTATTTATGGTGCGCCAAAGTCAATGGGATGGGAGCGCTCGGCCCCTTGCGGCCCCTTCGGGGTTCGCGCTTCGCGCTCAGGCAACCCGACGCCTGCCGGCGCGGGCGAATGACGCGCGGCCACGAATCCGGCGCCGCGATGAGTCGCCTGATGGCGACTTGTCGCTGCCGCGTCCGCTCCGCGCCCTGGCTTCGCCGGGCGGCGCGTCCACGCCACCGCCAACCCTGCGGGTTTCATCGTCGCGCCGGTCACGAAAGCGGGCCTAAAGCCCGACACGAAAAGACACGAAAGAATTCCTTTGCGTTACAGCAACTCATTGCTACGACTGATTTCGTGTGCTTTCGTGTGCCACGAAGGTGGCTTTCGTGTCTCGGTGCGTTGCCGGAAGCCGATAGGCTTGCGCGGCGGAACGACGCATGGCGGAGGCCGAAGGCCTACCAGCCGTTGCGTCGGGACACCGCGCATAAGACGCGAAGCGTCGTCCGGCAACGTGCCGAGTGTTCGTGGTCGCGCGTTAGCGCCAAACACACATATACGCCAATATATGCGTACTGCGCAAAAGCCATCAATTTGCAAGTTCCTTACATAAATCGCTCGGTGCACCATTTCTCATCTCGTCTCAAATTGACTAGTTGCATTTCTCACGCGAAAAATGCTATTATACTTTCGTATGTCTTGACATCGGGTCAATTAGAAAGGTATCTGACATGAAAGCCGGCATTAGGTGTCTTTTCTCGCTTCTAGCTACATTGGCGGTTGTTGTGGCTTCCGCCACTGCCTCGGCCGAAGTACTCGTATACGAGGGCTTCAGCTTGCAGGACTACACGGTTGGTTCGTCGCTCTACGGCAAGAAGTCCGGCAATGCTTCCGTCGGCCTTGACACGTCGTCCGGATGGATCGCCAGCACGGCCGTATTTGTGGCGCAGGGCAACGGCCTTACGCTGCCTGAGACCTGGACGGCGGACGGAAGCAAAGTGCACGGAACGGAAGCCGGACGTGCCGTCCTCATGCACAGTCAGGCTTTTACGACCTCGCGGGCCAATCGCGGACAGCAGCGTCTTCTTTCCTGCTCCTGGCCCAGCTCGGGCTCTGTCTACTTCCGGTTCCTGATGCGGATACCAAGCGGGTGTCTCACCACTTCGTACCTGGGCAACTGGAACTTCGTCGTTGGCGGACTCGGCTTTGACTGCCTCGCCAACACGTCGGTCAACAGTTGCACCGTCACCAACGGAATCTACATGGGCGTCCGCAACAGAGAAGGGAAGCTCGAGGCGTTCGCATACGTGCAGCCGAAAGGGGGCGAGCTCACGTCCTATCCGCTCTTCGACGTCGACACCTCCAAGACGCTCAACTGCGTTTTCGTCGCCAAGATCGACATCGGGGAGAACGGACACGACACGCTGTCGCTGTACGCCTGCCCGCTCGAAAGCTGGAGCGACGATTTTAGATGGACGGAGGTAATCAACGACGTTTCGCTCGTCAGCGGACAGGACAAGTTCAGTTACCTCCAGATGATTGGCCAGTATCCGACGGGCAACCAATGGATTACCTTGGACGAGTTCATCGTCACCACGACGGAGCCGGAGGCATATGCCCACGGGATTCCGGGCGCGCCGTTCCTGGGAGCCATTTCGCTTACGCACACCGGCGAGGCGGCCTACTCCCTCTCGGCGGAAGAGTCAATCAACGACGCCGACCTGTCCTGGATAGCGGACGACGGCGAGGTGGCGACGACCAACGGAACCACGGCGGTGGCGGAACGCGGCACGGTCAGCTGGACGCTTTCCGGACTGGACGAGGACGCGACGTACCGGATTTCCATCCTAGCCGCGAACGACGTCGCCGCGAGCGAGAATGCCGTCGGGACGATCTACACCGGCGAGCTGGCGATTGGCGAGGTGACGAATGCCAGCGAGGCGACCGGCGTGGCGGGCGCGGTGGCCGTTTCGCGCAAGAACTCCGACCTGGTTCCGCTGACGCTCCACTACACGATCACCGGCGCCAAGGGCGCCCAGGGCGAGACCTGGGAGGCTCCGGCCGAGGTGACGATCCCCGCCGGCGAGAAGACCGGCTACCTCCTCGTGAAGCCGCTCGCCGACCTGGCCGTCGACGAGGACGTCGAGGTCACGGTCACGCTCGAGCCGGGCAACTACGAATTGCCCGCCGTCGCCAGCGCGACGCTGACCATCGTCAACGGCAGCGATCCGGCCGGGGCGGACATCCTGACGATCGTCAACGCCTACGACAATCCCGCCGGAGGGTTCTACGGATCCGGCTACACGGCTGCGCTCACCAACGACGCCATTCGCATCATCAGGTTCGCGAACCCCGCCACTGCGGCTCCCGGACTGCGCGAGTTCGCCCACACGGCGTCGCAGTACAACAACATCGAGGCGACGGAGTTCTTTACCTACGACTGGATGCTCTTTCCGGCCGTAGCCAGGCCGTCCGCCGGCGAGACGGTAGCCACCGTGCGCTATGCGTCCCAGGAGCAGACCGGCCTCACCGCGAAGCGGAGCGTCGTCACCTACGCCGGAAGCTGGTACGTCCCGACGAACGGCACGTACAGCTTCCGCATGCACATGGGATACGTCGGACTCTTCTCGCTCGACGGGAAGCTGTTGCTGCGGCAGCCCGGCACCGCCGCGGTCACGGTGAAGGACGTCGAGCTGTCCGCCGGATGGCACAGTTTCTACGCGACGTTCGCAGCCAACGGCAGCGGCAAAATCGGCCCGGCCGAGACCTGCGGGCTTACCTTCAACGCCGCGAACCTCGACCTTGCGGAAAGCCCGGCCTCCGGACACGCGTTCGACTCCACCGACGGCTACCGGCTTTCCACCGCTTTCAACGCCCTGTTCGTTCCGTCGATGTGGGCGAAGGGCGGCGACGTCACGTTCGACTGCGCGAACCTCCTTGGCGACCTTCGCATGATCGGGCAGCTTGGCGGAGTCGGCGAAAACAAGTTCAAGTTCGTCAACCTTCCCGCGGGGAGGACGCTGGAGTTCGGCAAGCCGGTCTACCATGCAACCACCCTGACCGGATGGCAGGGCCTGAGCGATTTTAGCTTCGTCGACTGGACGCACATGACGGTTCCCGCCGGCGTAAACATCCGCTTCGAGGGCGCGGCGGTCGTCAACAGCTCCTGGACGCAGGCCGGGCATGGCGTCTGGAAAGGCGATGACCATGGCGCCTACTCGCTCGGCAAGTGCGCGTTCGTCTTTACCGATGTCCCGAACTTCTTCGGCACCGCGTCCGACGAGGTCTTCGTGGCGCCCGAGGGGCTCAGGTTCGTCCAGGCCGGCAGCCCCGAGGTCATGGGCAACGCGAAGATCAAGACCAACGGCGTCGACCGGCTCTTCGGCGTCGGCATCGGCGGGGCTCCGTTCGTCTTGTCCAACAACGCGCTGCCGGTCAAGATCAACCCGGCAAGCAAGCAGTACTACAACGACTTCGATCTCGGCGACAAGGGCACCGTCAACGCGACGCTCCCCTGGTTCTCCGGCGACGTCCACCACGGCAACCTCCTGAGCGGCAACATCCGCATGACCGGATGGTGTCGGCGCTTCACGACGTATGGAAGCGTCAACGCGAACGAGGGTGTGTGCGACCAGCGCGCATGCTTCATAACCCTTCGCCCCGTGGCGGGGTCCGCCCCGTCGTCGATCAATTCGCTGACGCTTTCGGCAGACAAGGGAACCTACCCCGACTCCGGCTGGAACTACGCGGGGTCCGGCTGCTTCTACCTTCCGGAAGACGCGTCCCAGCCGCTTTCCATCGGCGAGGTGAAGGCCCTGGGGGCGCAATTTGTCGCGGACGCCCCGCATCACGGCGCCCGCCAGGGCGCGACGCTCTCGGCGTGCTCGAACAGCACGATCAACGTCGGCACGCTGACTGGCTCGGGAGTGCATCTTCGCCAGGTGCGTCCGTCCACGAGCAGCTACTGGTCGGCGGACAACGACGAGAGGGGCACCAACATCGCCAACTTCGTCTTCGGCGAGATAACCACTACGGGCAGCAGGATGTATGTGTTCGTGTCCTCGAACGTCAACATAACCGTCACGAACATCGTCAAGTCTGCGGCGTTCCGCTACGATGTGATGTCCAACGGCGTCAACGAGGCGGTCCTCGACATCGAGGGAACCGTCGCCGAGGGCACGACGATAACCGCGACGGACGTCGCGATGCTGCCGGCGCGCGTGAAGGGCTTCACCGGCCATGACATCACGCTCACGGAGACAGAGGAGAACCGCACGTATCCCGTCGTCTTCGACTTCGACCAGAAGGGCGGCATCCCGATCGGCGGATGCGACGGCTCGGGCAACCTCGTCGCCGCGCCGGCGACAGGGACGATCAACCTCTCCTTCACGGGAACGCCGCGCAAAGGCAGGTTCGGCGTCGTGAAGTTCGACAGCGTCGCCGAAGGAGTAAGCCTCGCCGGTTGGACCATCAACACCAACCAAGAAAAGTACGAGGGGTACAGAATCTCGGTTCACAAGGATTCGACAGGCATTTCGTTCGGCACGCATGTGCCGCTCATGATCATGGTGCGCTGACGCATTCTGCGTCTGTCCCCAGCCCAAGCCGTCCTTGCTATTTGCGGGGGCGGTGTGGTTTATGTTTCATCTTCACAATATTCTGCCTGATTTCTCAATTCTTCTCATGTGGTTTCACAAGTTTCGGTTGCATTTTCATGCCCAATTATGGTATGATTACGACATGTTTCATTTGAATAAATAGGAGGTATGCACAATGGGCAGTCTTACATGTAGGTTTGGAATCGCGCTAAGCGCGGCTATGCTGGCCGTTGCGTCGGCGTTCGGAGCGGCGACGGCGAAACCCGAGCCAACGGTCGTCGACACGTCGGACGCGGCGGGCGCGGTGTTTGACTCGTCGCTGCCACACAGCTCGTTATATCCCGCCGCCAAGGCGTTCGACGGGAAATGGGCGGATATGTATAACCAATCCACGTACTCTTCGGACTGCTGGATAGCGAAGATGACCAACGACTATCCTGTCGCCTACGTCGTGTACAAGTTCAATACGGCGACACTCGTTGACGGTCTGCGGATACACAACTCCACGGAGTGGGCGCCGACTACCCGCGCCCCGAAGGACTGGACGTTTGAAGCGTCGAACGACGGCGAGAACTGGACGGTGCTCGACACCCGTTCCGGCGAGACGGGCTGGGTGGCCGATCAGATCCGTGATTACGGCTTCGTGAACAAGACGGCCTACGAGTACTATAAGTTCAACTGCACGGCGAACAACGGCGATGCGGCAATGATGGCCATTATGGAACTCCAGTTCCTGCAGGGCGGGGTCGCAGACCTCACCGCGACGTCTGCCGGCAGTGTGACGGCTTCTTCGTCGCCATACAGCACCTATGTCGCCGACAAAGCGTTCGACGGCATAAAGAGCGGCAACTCAAACGGCCGCTGGCTCGCCGAGAAGGCGGACGACATGTACGTCGTATACAAGTTCAACGAGCCGACGCGGGTGAACGCCATATCCATCACCACGCCACACAAAGACTTCGGATGGGGAACGTCGAATCGCGCGCCGAAGGACTGGACGTTCCTCGGCTCATATGACGGTACCAGCTGGACGCTGCTCGACACGCAGGCGGGAGAGAGCGGCTGGTCCGAAAGCGGCGAGGAGCGCTACTACGAGTTTGTCAACAACAGGTCCTACCAGTACTACAAGTACGACTGCACCGCGAACAACAGCGCGAACGACGTCCTCCAGATTATGGAGATAGAGTTCTACTACCACAACCTCGGGACGCCGGTTCTCGACGACTTCTCCTTGACTCGTGTCGACGCGACTTCCTACACGGTTTCCGCGACGCTGCTTGTGAACGACGCCGCCGCGATCTACTGTCTCGTCAACGACGGGACAACGGTGACGACAAACACCCTTGGCACGTCGGTTCTTGAAGGCCAGACTGTGTCTGGCACTGTCTCGTTGCCTGCGGCCGACACGACTTACGTGGTTTCCGTCCTTGCGGTCAACGCCGCCGGCGAGACCGTCGAGGAGCTCTGGTCTGCCTACACCGGCACGTTGACGCTTGGCGCGGTGGTGAACGCCTCCGAGGCCACTCTCGCCCCGGGCACGGTGGCTGTTTCCCGCACGAACCCCGATCCGGTTCCGCTTACGGTCTACTACACCATCACCGGGACTGTTGGCGCGGACGGCGTGACCTGGGAAACGCCAGTAGGTGTTACGATTCCCGCCGGGGAGACGACCGGCTACCTTCTCGTGAAGCCTCTTGTCGACATTTCTGTCGGCGAGGACATCGAGGTAACCGTCTCGCTCGCGCCAGGCAACTACGACATCCCCGCGACCGGCAACAGCGCCACGGTTGCAATCGTGAACAACGACACCCCCGCTGGATGGGAGGTCATGGTCATCACCAACGCCTATGACAACCCCGCAGGCGGCTTCTTCAGTGCTCCATACGGCTCCGCGCTCACAAACGAAACTGACCGAATCATCAGGTTCGTCAGGCCCGAAGTCGCCGCGGACGGGCTGCGCGGGTTCACGCAGTACTCCGGTAGCCAATGGACAACCGTCGCATTGGGCGAGAACAGCGTCACCCGCGACCATATGCTGTCCTTTGCCGGAAGCAAGCCGACCGCCGCGGCAACGGTCAGCTCCGTTGCTTGCGCGACGCAGGAAGGGAAGATCACAGGACTTGGGGCGAAGAACTACAGCTACACTTATACCGGCAGCTGGTACGTTCCGGCGGACGGCACGTATAGCTTCCGCCTGCACATGGGCTATGCCGCTCTTTTCTCGCTCGATGGAAAGCCGGTCCTGCGGCAGGCGACCGCCAACGCCGTCACCACGAACGGAGTTCCGCTCACGGCCGGCTGGCATAGCTTCTACGCGTCGTTCGTGACGGATGGCAGCGGCGACATCGGCCCTGCCTCCGGCGAGACGCTCG
>JAFRJH010000272.1 GCA_017432385.1 Kiritimatiellia bacterium | reverse complement strand
TTTATGGTCTGCGCTGTCCTCCTACCCCATGGTGTGCCGCGTTGGGCGATGGCCGTCACCGCGATTTTCACGGCCCCCGTCTGCGTAACCGCCACGATCTACGCCTCGCTTGCGCTACCAGGTGCTTTTGCCGCGCCATTTCCACAGAAGGAAATGCCGCGAAGCGACGGTCCTCATTGAGCATCGCGGCGCATCCGCCGCGGATTTGGTATAATGCCTGAAATGAAATTGGCAACGATAGCGACAACGATTAAACGCATTCCACGGCTGGCCTTTGTCGGCATCGGCTTTATAGTGTCGCTTGCGGTCACTTTCGCCTTGGTGCCTCCGGAGTCGATGCGGCCTGACGTCGCTGCCCCTGCGATCGCGGCGGCGGTGCTCATGCTCTTCTGCGGACCGTACCTCCTTGCCGTCGGATGCACGACGGGATTTCTCCCGGATTTCAGTTTCTTCTGGGGCGTCGCGGCTATGGTTCCGCTCTGCGCGCTGCACATCGCGTTTCTGTCGGTCCTCTCCACGCGCACTTCGCTGTGGCGGAGGATGGGGCGTTTCGGCGAGCGCGCGAGGAGGTTTGCCGTCTTCGTTCTGGCGTTCGTTTCCGTCGCCGGCGTTTGGTACGAACTGCCGTGCGTCACGCGTTATGACATATCGGTGGAAGGCGGCAAGGTTCCGGCGGAAGGACTCAGGTTCGCATTGGTGACAGATCTGCACTCGTGCCGCTACGGAGCCGGACAGCGCGTCCTTTCCAAAAAGATACTCGCTCTCAATCCCGACGCAATACTGCTGTCGGGCGACATCTTCGACGACAGGCTGCCGGACGACAACGTGAAGGCGTTTCTCGCTGCGGTGGCCAGGGAGCGTCCGTGCTTCTATGCCTTCGGAAACCACGAGCACTGGAGCGAGCGTGTCCCCGAAATGCGGGGCATTCTCGAGTCCGCGGGCGTGACGGTTCTGGAGGGAACGGTCAGGACCACGGTGATCAAGGGCGTTGAAATCGATTTCTGCGGAATAGACGATCCGACGTACATGGAGGACGAAGAATGGCTCGGGCAGCTTGCCTCCGTCGCCGCCGCGGCGAATCCATCGCGGCTCAGGGTTCTCCTCTCGCACCGTCCTGAATACTCGGACGCATACGCGGACTACGACTTCGACCTCATTTGCTCCGGACACCTCCACGGCGGGCAGTGGGGAATCCCGGGCCTTGGACTCGGCGTATGCGGTCCGTCGTCAGGAGGTCCGGCTCCCAGCGAAAGGCTTCTGTTCCCGCGGCGCGCGGGCGGCGCGTATCGCCTCAACGACACGACGACCATGGTCGTCTCCCGCGGCCTCGCGCGCGAATCGACGCCGCTGCCCCGTTTCTTCAACCATCCAGAGCTTGTCGTCATCGACATCAAGCCGAGGTGACGCGGCGCATTTGACGCGGATTTGATATAATGTTTGCGAAAAGGGAATTGTCGCTGCATGGACGAAAAGGACATAGGCTTCTGCCCGCGGTGCGGGCGCGAACTTGTGCGCGGCGCGACGCCGACGGGCAAGGTGTGCTTTCGCTGTCCGTCATGCGGCGGCATGGCCGTGACGCTTCCCGTCCTCCGCGAATCCCTGGACGCCAAAAGAATCGCCGCGCTGACGCGTTCCGCCCGCGCCGCGGAGCACGTCGGATGCCTGTGCCCCGGATGCGCCGGACGGATGACGCTGCTGAAGGTCGGCGACGGGAAGGACAAGCTGGAGATCGACGTCTGCGGACGCTGCCTTTCTGTCTGGTGCGACAAGGGCGAATACGAGACGCTTGCGCCGCCGGCTCCGCCTAGGCCGGGCGAGGCGACGATGCGCCAGATACTCGAGCGCGCGACGCCCGAGGCCCGCGAGCGCTACGCCGCCGCGGTGCTTGACTCGCTTCCGGAAGAAGTCTCGCCTGGCGACTACGACATCGGCGACATTCTCCGCGACGTCGCGCGCATCGTAATCGGCGCGCCGACTCTCTGGCGGACGGTCAAGCCGGTGTCACCAATCTTCACCATCGCGCTGGCGCTCGCCTTGCCGATTGTGCACACCTGCGTGTTCTACTGCTGCCACGACATAACGACGGAAATTATAGACGTCGGGGGCAGGGGGAGGGTGTACTATCGCGATTTCTGCGTGCTGACCGAGGCAATGGCCGATAAGTTCGGCTTCGACATTTCTTCGCCGCTGGCAGTGCTGACGTTCCCGTTTGTACAGATGTCTGGATGTTACGCCTTGATTTTCGCCTCCCTGCTTTTCCTGCCTCTGGCCGTAGTTGAGCGACGGGCCGGGCATCGCAAATTCATCGGGCTTTTCCTTGCGTTTACGGCGGCTTCGGCAGTCGCGCATGCGGTCTTCGCGGGACTTGGACTCGCTTCGGGGCGGCTTGTCGGCATTGTCCCGATCGCACTCGGCTATCTGGCGTATGCGTCTTCTGCGTGGCCCGAATTGCGCATAAGGGACAAGGTCGGCCTTCTGAGCATTTATGCGTGGATAGTCGGGCTGGCCATGCTGTCTTGGGTATTCCTTAGAAGCATCGCCTGCGATTATTTTTCGCTTGGCCTTGGTCCGATTGTCGCCTGCGTCGCGCTTGGCGCATTCCTCGGCCAGCGGAGCAGAAAACAGTAAGGAGGCGTAAAAATGAAAGTATGCCGGTTTGCAATGCTGGTACTTGCGGCCATGATCCTGTCGGGGACGTGTGGCGCGGCGGCGGAGTTCAAGAACGGGATGGCGTTCGCGCTTGGCAATGTGCCGAAGGAGCTCGTCGTCGAGCGGCGCGCCGGGGAGCCGGTGCGGTTCTCGCTCGAGGAGAATCCGTCGACAGGATTCAAGTGGGAGGTCGAGTCCAACACGAACGAGTGCGAAGTCGCGCTCGAGCGCCGCGGCCGCGGCGGAAAGACGACGTGCGGCGCACCCGGCAATCTCGACGTCACGGTCACGAGCCGCATCTACACCCCGGCGCGCGTCGAGTTCCGCTATCGCCGTCCGTGGGAGAAGGACGCGGACCCGTGGAAGACCATGCGGCTTATCGTCTACACCGTACTCGCCGATACTTATGTCCTCACCCCGACCGGTCGCGTCGCCATAGTGGATAAAGCCGCCTCTCCCGAAGATGGCGAAGCCCCGCCGGGCATGGACGCGGACTATGTGGCTCGCGAGGGCGCCGTTTGCAAGGTCCTGTGGTGGCTGAAGGCGACGCAGCAGGAGGACGGGAGCTGGAACGACGGGCCGTGTCCAGTCGCGGCGACGGCGCTGGGGATCTGCGCGTTTCTTGCGCATGGGGAGTTCCCATACAGCCCCAGCCCGTATGCAAAGGATTTCACGGGCACTGTCATTGCAGCAAGCGAGTATGTGATGGGGTGTGTTTCCGAGACGAATGGCGTTTTGCGTATTCGCGGCGGAGAGGATGACGAGCGAGCTTTGCCGATCGTGACAATGGCGCTGTGCGAGTTATATGGCATGACGCGCAATCCCGACGCAAAGGAAAACGCGATACTCTGTCTGCGGCATCTCGTCAGCCGCGCGCATAGCGGGCTTGCGTCTGGAGAATGGCAGAAGAAGGACGAGCTTCTCCTCTGGACAGCAGAAGCGTTGTGGGCTGCGAAATGGAGCATGAGCAAGGTGGAAGCATTGTCGGAGGAGGAAAAGAGCTACCAGAAAGAGCTTCGCGCCAAGGTATTTGAATTGACGTCTAGACTTAACGACAATGGCTATTGCGGCGGTAGGAGAAGGTATTTGGCGTGGATGAGCGCCGACGCCACGAAAAAGGATGACGAGGAGTATCGTGATTGGATGATAGGCAAGAAGGCGGCTTTCGTCAAAGCGCTCAAAGAAGACCAAGAGAAGATCGCGGACACGAAAGGGATTTTGCACTGCAAGGGATTCCTTTCCGAGAGCATCGACGCGAAGCCCAGCGGATTTGGCATTTCGGCAGATTCCGCGCTGGGCGTTATGGAGCTTATGATTGGTGGTGGGGGTATGAGAAACCTGCCGACGACCAAGCCGTCCGGCTTTCGCCCTCCCGACCATTCGTCGCTGACGAACAACGATGCGGGCGTTTCGGTTGACATCTAATCAGACAAGCCTTCGCGGAGTTTGTAAAATCCGCAAAGGGACATTAATGATATAATAACAGCAGCATACGAAAGGAGCGACAATGACAATCGTCAATACTGAGACAATCCCCGGCAAGACCGTAGTCGCGGTCAAGGGCCTCGTCCAGGGCAACACCGTCCGCGCCAAGAACATCGGGCGAGACATCGCGGCCGGCTTCAAGAACATGGTCGGCGGCGAGCTGAAGGGCTACACCGAGCTTCTCACCGAGTCGCGGCGCGAGGCGATGACCCGCATGATCGCGCAGGCCGAGGCGCTAGGCGCGAACGCCGTCGTCAACGTCCGCTTCTCCACGAGCGCAATCACCTCGGGAGCCTCCGAGATGATGGCCTATGGAACCGCAGTTGTTGCGGAATAGCGTCGCCGGAGGATGACAATGGACGGAGAAAATGCATCTCTGGCCGTCACGCTGGCGCTCTACGTCGGCCTTCCTGCGGTTGTACTCTTCGTCGGATGGCTTGTCGGCCATCTGTCCGAGACGAAGCACGAGCGGTCGCTTGCGGCTCGCGAGGAGGCGCTGAAGGACATCGAGACGACGGACCTGCGCAATCCGCCGGGCTTTGCCGGCGCGGAGGGTCCGTGTTCGCTCGTGAGCGGCGAGGCGGTGGTGGCGAGCGACACGTTCAAGACGTGGGTGTTCGGGCTCAAGAACATCGTGGGCGGAGAGTCCAAGACGTTCACGCGCCTCTTCGACAGGGCGCGGCGCGAGGCGCTTCTGCGCATGAAGGAACGAGCCCGCGAGCTTGGCTGTGACGCAGTCTGCAACGTGCGCTTCGACAGCGCGGACATCGGCGGCAACGCCACGTCCGGCGCCAAGAAGAAGAACTCGAACATGGCGGTCGCGCTCGTCTCCGGCACGGCCTGGCGGCGGCCTGCCGCATAGCATGTCCGCGGGAATCGAGGACGAGCCCGCGCTTTTTGCCGCAGCGCGCACGGGCGACGCCGGGGCGGACGCCATCGGCGGCGAGGCGGCGCTTGC
>JAFRJH010000271.1 GCA_017432385.1 Kiritimatiellia bacterium | reverse complement strand
CCGCGCGGCAGGCGCCGGAGGCGCCGGCGGATCCGTTCCTCGGGACGCGCGGCGAGCCGCTCGACGTCGGCGCGCCGTGCCTGCAGGCCCCCGGCGAGACGACGATGGGCGTGTCGTGGGCCGTGTCCGGCCTTTCCAAGGGCGTCGTCGAGGTCGCCGACAACCCGGACTTCAGGGATTCGCGGATCGTGAAGTCCGGCGGCTACGGGCTCGTCCCGATCGACGTCTCGGCGCTGCAGGTGCGTCTTGAGGGGCTGAGGCCGTCTACGAAGTACTGGTACCGGACGATCACGACGCCTTTCACGGACTACAAGGACATCTACAACGCAAAGCTCGGGGAGCCGATGGTCTCCGCGCCCCATTCCTTCACCACTCTCGGCCCCGGGGCTCGTCCGCACTTCTGCATGATCTGCGACACCCACGCGAAGTGGGCGCCGTTCCAGATGATCGTGAAGAAGGTCAAGGAGCTCGCGCCCGCGGCCGTCGTGTGGAACGGCGACGCGACGAACACGACGCAGAAGAAGCGGACTGCGGTCGAGATATTCCTCGATCCGCCCATTGAGGACCGGGACTGGTCGGCGGACATACCGGTCCTCTTCGAGAGCGGCAACCACGACTTCCGCGGAAGCTGGATATCGAAGAAGGAGGAAGTCGTCATGGCGCGGCATCCGGCCGAGCGTCGCGGCGACCAGTGGGACCTGAAGTGGAACTTCGCGGTGAGGTGCGGCGAGATGGCCCTGATAGGCATGGACACTGGCGAGGACAAGCCGGACGGGCATCCGAAGTGGTTCGGACTCGCCAACTTCAGCTCCTACCGCCGCGCGCAGGCGAAGTGGCTCGAGGAGCAGTTCGCGAGGCCCGACATCGCGGGGGCGAAGTTCAAGGTGCTGTTCTGCCACATTCCGCTCTGGCCGAGGAACGACGCCGAGGCGAACGCGCCGTACGACGGCACGACGATCGACCCGAAGGGGTATGCCTACTGGAGCCGCGAGTGCCGCGACCTCTGGGCGCCGATCTTCGAGAAGGGCGGCGTGCAGCTCGTCGTGACGGGCCACAAGCACAAGTTCGACTTCATGCCTGCGACCGCGGAGCGTCCGTGGGCGATGGTGATAGGCGGCGGACCGGAGCTCGGGGTCGTGCGCGGCAAACCCGCCGCGGAGAGGTTTCCGACCGTGGTGGAGGGCAGGGTAGTCGACGGCAGGCTCAGGCTTGCCGTGCACAATGTCCTGTCCGGCGAGACGGTTCTCGACGAGGCGATAGCGTGAGCCCGAGGCGGACCATTCCATACGTCAACGAGGAAGTCGCCAACCGCGACTTCAAGTACTACATCTTCGACTGGGACGACAACATCCTCCACATGCCGACGAAGATCCGGATGGAGCACCGCGGCGAAGACGGAGTGTGGCGTCCCGTGGACGTGTCGACCTCGACCTTCGCGCTCGTGAGGGCCGACGAGGAGCACTACCGCGCGCCGCCCGGAGGATGGGCGGAGGCGTTCCGCAACTTCGAGGACGGCCCCGACAGGGACAACTTCATCGAGGACACGATAGACGCGCTTGAGCGCATCGACCACGGCGAGAAGCCGTCCCCGAGCTTCAACACCTTCAAGAAGACGCTCGTCGAAGGCCGCATCTTCGCGATCGTGACGGCTCGCGGACACGCCCCGGAGACGATCGAGCGGGCCGTGAGGCTCTTCATCAAGTACGCGCTGTCCGAGGAGGAGCGCGAGACGATGATGTCCAACCTGCGCGGCTACCGCCAGTGGCTCGACGGCGTGGGCGAAGGCGAGTTCGGGACGGACGCCGAGGAGCTCGACTACTACCTCGGGATGTGCCGCTACTCGGCGGTCACGTACTCCGGGTTCAAGAAGCGCATGGCGGACGACCCGATCTACAAGGAGAAGCTCGCGACGGCGACGACCGCCGCGAGGCCGGAGCTCGCGAAGGAGTTCGCCATCCGGGACTTCGTCGAGCACGTCTTCCACATGCTCCAGCGCACCGGCGAACTTGGCCGCAGCGTCGCGATCGGCTTCTCCGACGACGACAAGGGGAACGTGAAGAGCGTGTCGAACTACATCAAGGCCGAGCTCTCGAAGCGTTTCGAGGGGATAAAGTTCGTCGTCTACGACACGTCCGACCGGACTCTTTCCAAGGGCCGCAAGGTCTGCGTATCCGGCCAGCTCAACCTCCCGGGATTCTGATTCCGTCCCTCCACGCGTGATTGAATAATGCTGTCTATGGTTTCCGCGCCGGCTTCCGCCTCTTGTGCGGTGCGGATTATGGTATAATAGTCGCATGAAACGCATAATCCTCTTCCTGGCGGTCAACATCGCGGCGGTCGCGATGCTGACGTTTGTCGCGGCGCTTGTCTGCTCGCTCCTCGGCGTGGACATCTCGGAGCTGTCCGGCGACGCCGACGGGATGCTTCCGCTCCTGGGCTTCGCCTTCGTGTTCGGCATGGCGGGGTCGCTTGTGTCGCTTTTCCTCTCCAAGAAGATGGTCAAGGCGTCGATGCGGTGCAGGACGATCGACGGATCCGAGGGCGACGCCGAGCGCTGGCTCGTCGACACGATCGCCGACCTCGCGCGGCGCGCCGGCGTGAAGATGCCGGAGGTCGCGATATATCCCGGCGACGCGAACGCGTTCGCGACGGGGGCGTTCAAGAACTCCGCGCTCGTCGCGGTCTCAACCGGCATAATGGAGCAGATGTCGCGCGAGGAGCTCAGGGCCGTGCTGGGGCACGAGATGAGCCATGTCTCGAACGGCGACATGGTGACGATGTGCCTCGCGCAGGGCGTCGTCAACACGTTCGTCATCTTCTTCGCGCACATAATCGCCAATGTAGTCCAGGGCGCGCTCTCGGGAGGGAAGAACAGGCGCGGGCGCGGCGGCTACGGGCTCTACCACATGATCGTCCAGGTTGCGCAGCTCGCCCTCGGGCTTCTCTCGTCCATAGTCCTCCTGTGGTACAGCCGCAGGCGCGAGTACGCCGCGGACGCCGGGTCCGCCCGGCTTCTCGGCTCGCCGTCGCCCATGATCGCGGCCCTGCGCCGCCTTGGGAACCTCCAGCCGGGCGTCCTGCCCGATTCGATCAAGGCCTTCGGCATCGCGGGCGGCAAGACCTCGCTCTTCGCGACGCATCCGTCGCTCGAGGACCGCATCGCGGCGCTCATGAACCTCCCGCCGGACACGGCGGCCTGACCGGAGGGAAAGTGGCATGCTTCCGGAGCTCCTCGAGTTCGCGATGCTGTTCGCCTTCGGCTTCTCCTGGCCGTTCGCGATTTTGCGCACCTACCGCGCGAAGCGCGTGGACGGCAAGTCGCCGCACTTCATGGTAATCGTGATAATCGGCTATCTGTGCGGAATCGCCGCGCACCTCGTCGAAGGGACGAAGCTCTGGCTTGTCGCGGTGTACCTCGTCGACATCGCGCTCGTCTCCACGGATCTCGCGCTCTACTTCCACTACTCGCGGAAGTAGGGCCTTCATCTGCCCTCGCGCTGCATTTTTTGCTGCATTATCGCCACGGCGTCCGGTTTTTATGATATACTATACAGACACTTGACAAAGTGTCATTGGGTGAATTGTATACTGGAGTCATAATGGCGAACGTCAAAAAAGCGCTTACGAAGGCTGGTGCGAAGCTGCAGAAGAAGGCGGCGAAGAAGAAGGCGCCGTCCGCGCAGTCGAAGAGCGCGACGGAAAAACAGGCGGTGGACGGCGAGT
>JAFRJH010000270.1 GCA_017432385.1 Kiritimatiellia bacterium | reverse complement strand
GATGCGACGCGTAGAGGCAGGAGTACAAGCTAGCATGAGTTACTGTATCAATAGAGCTGTATCAATAAGCTGAACCTTTTGACAACTTTAAGGCTTGAGCATGAAGAAGTTTGTTGTCTGTGTTCTGCCCGTGCTTTCTGCCCTTCTGTTCGGAGCGGCAGAAAGAGAGGTTTTTTCGTTTCCTGAGAATGTTGTCCAGACAGTTCGCTCCAACAAGTATTGGACTAGTCGCTGCGATGTCAGTCGAAAGAACAATGCAAGTAATGTTGATGCCTCGATGTGCATGATTGAAAGTTGTGAGCCCGAGCTTGTTGCTTGTTCTGTGGTGTCGAATGGCGTGTTTGCCTATGTAGGGTATTTTGGCGATGGCGTGGCTGTGCTTAAGTCTATTCCTGATGTGATTGATGTCCTGTCGCTAGATGGAAATGTCGCAATCGACAAATTGTTGTCGAACCCGAATATACGTTATCTGTCCGCGAATCTCCAGGCGGTCAAAGACATTGGAGTAATCGAGAACCTGGTATCCTCTTTTCGTGGCCTTGTCGCGGTGCAATTGCAGGTCGATGCCATGGAAGATGTCGGCAAATTCCAGTTGGATGTCAGTATGCTGACTCGGCTTAAGCGACTCAAGGACATTTACATCGACTCTTATGTCCCGTTAGTTAACGTTGAATCTCTTCGGAGTATGAAAGAGCTTGAGAATGTTTGCGTCAGGTATCATACGCACATGATGCCATTTGAGGTGCATGATCCCGCCTCTGATGGAGATGTGCACTCGCTTTCGGCCGTAAACCATCTGATCGATCCGGTGCTGTTGTCGGCGAGCGATTCGTCTATCGAAGAATTGAACCTGCAAGGCAATTTTGATTTTTCGAATATAGTTGGCAAGCTCAATCCTCGCATAGTTAGATGGCGGTCAGACCAGATGAACGCAAGAACCTGGAATGCATTGCCGAAAGATGTCTTCGCATGCCTTGAGGATTTTGAGGCGGCGTTTGCGTTCGAGGATGTTAGTTGTGAATTAGATCTCGCCTGCCTTGCCCAAGCAAGACGATTGAGACAGTTTGATCTGAGACTGAAGGGGGTGTTCCCAAAGAATCTCAGCAAATTGTACCGGATAGACTCGTTGGAGGTATGCTGTGTTGAGATTCTATGGCACAAGAAGGGCAAGAAGGGCAGAGATAAATGATGCTAACTTGACCCAAGAGCCATGACCAGGACTGTCGTCATATCCTTTGCGCTTTTCGCGCCCCTCCTCGCCCCGGCGGACGAGCTGATCAACCAGCGGCCGGATGGCCCGCTTCCGCCGAAGCCCTATGCCGACGGGCGGCTGATTACGACGACGCTCCCGACCGGCGCGAAGAGGCTCGGGTGCCTGAACGCCGACGGAACCGTCGCCGCGACATGCGGCGACCTCTCCCCGCGCGAGGTCGAGTCTCACGGCGTCGACGCCGTGTCGGGCCTCTCGTGGACCGAGCGGCGCGTCTCCGCCTCCACGAACGAGCCCTCAGTGTTCCTGGAGCGGACGTACGAGAATGCCTTCGGCGACGTCCTCCGCACGGAGAGCGCGGCCCCGCACGGAAAGCGCGCCGCGGTGAACAAGGCGTTCGCGTTCACGTTCGAGGCGCTCGTGTGCGGCGACAGTTCATTCTTGCCGCCGACCCCGCCAGTCAAATCGACCCATGACCAATCGCAGTGCCGTAATTCCCTGCGCTGCCCCGGCGGAATTGCGCGGGCAGGGTGGATTTGGTAAAATTTACCCCATGAAACACTTCAGCGCATTGTTTTTCGCCATTTCCGCAGGTCTGTCCGCCGTCGCGTCCTCGACTGTGCTTTCTGGCGGATGGGAATTCCGTCGCGAGGGAGGCGAGTGGAGAGGTGTCGCCGTGCCGCACGACTGGGCCATATCGGGGCCTTTCGACCGCGAGATCGACAAGCAGGTCGTCCGCATCGTTGAGAACCAGGAGGAGAAGGCCACGGAAAAGACCGGCCGCACAGGGTCGCTTCCGTGGATCGGACGTGGCGAGTACCGCCGCCGGATCCGGCTGGACGCCGGAGCGGAGTGGGCCTCTCTCGTGTTCGACGGCGCGATGAGCGAGCCGGAGGTCTATCTTGACGGCGAGCGGATCGGCGGATGGAAGTACGGCTACACGCCGTTCGAGGTCGAGATTCCGGCCGGGAAGGTGAAGGAGGCGAAGGAGCGAGACCTCGAGCTCGTGGTGAAGCTCGAGAACCGTCCGCTCAGCTCGCGGTGGTATCCGGGCGCGGGGCTGTACCGTCCCGTCCGGCTGCTCCAGGGCCGTTCCTTCGGCGTCAAGACTTGGGGTCAGTCGATCTACACGCCGGACCTCAACACCGTGGTCGTCGCGACGGAGCTCAGGAATCCCGCGGGACTGGAACTCAAGGTCGAGTACGCGGTGACGGACCCCGCCGGCGCGGTCGTGGCGCGCGGCGCCTCGCCGCTGCGCGTTGCGGACGCGAAGCCGTGGAGCCCCGAGACGCCGGTCCTATACACGCTCGAGACGACGGTGCGCGACGTGAAGGGCGGCGCGGCGGTCGTCGAGACCGCGAAGTTCGGACTCCGCACGGTCGAGTACGGTCCGGACTTCTTCAGGCTGAACGGCGTGAAGCGCAAGTTCAAGGGCGTGTGCCTGCACCACGACCTCGGGCCTGTCGGCGCGGCGTTCAACGAGTCCGCGTTCCGCCGCCAGGTGCGTCTCCTCAAGGACATGGGGTGCGACTCGATCCGCACCTCGCACAACATCCCCGCGCCCGGACAGCTCGCGATCTGCGACGAGGAGGGCATGATGGTGATGGCCGAGTCGTTCGACACTTGGGAGAAGGCGAAGGTGCAGAACGGCTACAACCTTTTCTACGGAGAGTGGTGGAAGCGCGACCTTGAGCAACTGGTGCGTGTCTCCCGCAGCCATCCGTCCGTCGTGATGTGGTCGATCGGCAACGAGGTGCCCGACCAGCGCACGCCGCGCGGCGCGGAGCTCACGAAGGCGATGCAGGACTTCATCCACACGCTCGACCCGGACAAGAGGCGCCTCTGCACGCAGGGGGCGTCCGACATGCCCGCCGCGATCAACTCGGGCGTCATCGCGGCGATGGAGATCCCGGCCGTCACGTACCGGCTTCCGTTCTACGGGCAGATACACGGCGTGGACGTCTCGAAGCCAATGCTTGGCGCGGAGACTGCGTCAACCGTCTCGAGCCGCGGCGTCTACAAGTTCCCGGACGAGCCGCGCAAGATGGCGAAGTACGACGACGGCCAGTGCTCGGGCTACGACACGGAGTGCTGCGTGTGGTCGAACCTGCCGGACGACGACTGGGCGATGCAGGACGACAACGCGTGGACGATTGGCGAATTCGTCTGGACGGGCTTCGACTACCTCGGCGAGCCAACGCCCTACGATATGTACTGGCCGAGCCGCTCGAGCTACTTCGGCATCTTCGACCTCGCGGGCATCCCGAAGGACCGCATGTGGCTCTACCGTGCGCGCTGGAACGCGTCCGCGCCGACTCTCCACATCGTCCCGCACTGGACGTGGCCGGGGCGCGAGGGCGAGAAGACGCCGGTCTACGTCTATACGTCGTATCCGTCGGCCGAGCTCTTCGTGAACGGCAAGTCGCAGGGCAGGAAGTCGTTCGACCGCACCTCGCGGCTCGACCGCTACCGCCTCAGGTGGCGCGACGTCGTGTACGAGCCGGGCGAGCTCATGGTTGTGGCGTACGACGCGCAGGGCCGCATGGCGGCGAACGAGACCGTCCGCACCGCCGGCGCGCCGCGCCGCATCGTCCTTGCCGGGGAGCCGCGCACGGCGAAGCCGGGCGATGCGGCGCCGGCACTCGTTTTCGTCGACGTCAGCATCGTCGACGGAGACGGCAACCTCTGCCCCGACGCGGCGATCCCGCTTTCATTCGAGGTGAAGGGCGCCGGCGCGAGGTTCAATTCGGCATGCAACGGCGACGCGACGGGACTTGAGGTGTTCACGGAGCCGAAGATGACGACGTTCAAGGGGCGGCTTGTCGTGGTTCTGGAGGAGAGGGACGGCCCCTGGACTCTGCGCGTGACCTCGTCGTCGCTCCCCGCGGCGTCAATCGAAAGCGCCGGTTTCTAGGATGCGGCGCCAGCATTTCCATGCGCACCGGCGCGGGGATATATGATATAATTACCGTCTATGGAACAGGAAGATACAGCTAAGCTGGACCTCGGGTCGCTGGGGTCGCTGGACTTCACCCCCGACTGGGCGAAAAAGGACGCGGGGGTGAGCGTCGGCAACGTGCGCGACCGGGGCGAGGGGGGCGAGCGCGGCGAGCGCAAGCCGCAGTCGGACCGCAGGCAGCAGGGCGGCAAGCCCGCATTCCGCAGGCAGCAGGGCGGGGGCGACGGGAGATTCGGCGGTGGCAGGCCGCCGCGCTTCCAGGAGCGTCCGCAGCCTCTTGCCGTCGACGTGAAGGTCCTTCCCGAGACCAGGTCGCTGGGAACGATCATGCGCAAGCTGCAGCAGGATTTCCACGCGTACAAGCTGAAGGACCTGGCCTACTTCTTCCTGGACAACCCGCAGTCCGTCCTCCTCAAGATCACGCCCGCCCGCGGCGCCGACGGGCGCCCGGTGTCCGACGCGCGCGCGGTCGGCTTCTGCCAGTGCAGGGCGTGCGGCTTTGCGTCGACGAGCGACGAGGACGTCGTCTCGCACATCCTCAACGCGCACATAGGGGACTACTACGACGCCAAGGAGGTCGAATGCGAGCCTCCGAAGGGCAGCTTCACCTGCGTCGCGAAGTGCGGGCTCTCCGGCGTGCTGCTCGGGCCGCCGAACATCCACGAGTTCAACGCGACGGTGCGCGAGATGATACGGACGCGCTACCCGAACATGTCGGAGCAGGAATACCGCAGCCGCATCGAGATGGTGCGCGACCCCGAGGCGATCGAGGAGTGGCGCAAGACCGCGGTCAAGAAGACGATATTCGTCGCGAAGGGCGCGGCGGAGGGCACGGGCGCGCTCTCGCGCGAGCAGGCCGAGGGGGAGTTCCGCCGCACGATTCTGCCGTCGCTCGTCGATCATCCGAAGAATCTCATGATCACGGCCGACGTAGCGCTCAAGAGCCCGGTTCGGCCGCTCCAGTGGGCGGTCAGGAACGCGCTCGAGGCGGAGCGCCGCGCGCCGATCGGGATGTGCTTCGCGCTGCGCGGCGCGTTCCACAACCGCAAGATGCACTTCTTCCGCGCGAACGACCCGCGCGGGCCCGAGTTCGTGACCGGGATAGAGCTCAAGGAGTTCGACGCGCAGCATGCGATACCGGAGTTGGCGAAGGTGGCGGCGTTCATAGCCGAGAACCCCTGCTCTCCGAAGGTCGACATAGCGAAGGACGAGGAGTCCGCCAAGCATCTCGCGTGGCTCGCCTCGACCGGTCATGTCGTCGCGTTCACGAACGGCGTGTTCTCCGCCGTGGAGAAGTTTCCCAAGTACGGTCCGCAGTGGCAGAGGCGCCACGCGAAGAAGGCTGACGTGAAGGGCGAGCCTGCCGCACCTGGCGCCGCCGCCGAGCCTGCGGCCGCACCTGACGCCGCACCTGACGCCGCCGCCGAGGCCTCGGCCGAGCCTGCGG
>JAFRJH010000269.1 GCA_017432385.1 Kiritimatiellia bacterium | reverse complement strand
GCTTCTCATGCGCGAGCGGGGAGCGCGGGCGCGCCGCGGCGACGACGAGCAGAGAAAGTCCGGCGAGGAGAATGTATGGCGTGAACGACGCGACCACCGCGCGCCAGCCTGCGGTCCTCGCCGGCAGACGCCCCAGCGCGGAGAACCTGATCCCGGCGCGGCGCCCGGTCCGCAGCAGCCGCCACGCGGCCACGGCAAGCGGCAGGGCGAGAAGCAGGAGCCATGGATTCTTGAAGCTCATTTCGCGACCTCCCCCGACTTCGCGGCGTCGGATTTGAGATACCTCCTCGCGCTGGAAGTCGCCGCGTCGGCCATTTCCGGAGTCGCCTCGACGCCGGCGAACTTGACCATGTCCGCGGACTCGAGAAACTCCCGAAGCCCTTCAGCAGAGCCGAGCGCGGCGAATCCGCCGCGACCGCATGCCGCCAGGAACTCCTCGGTCGTGAGATGCGGCGCGCGGATGCCGTACTTGCGCTGCACATAGCGGCGGACGACCATCGTCAGCTCAACGTAGAAGTCCTTGTATCTGCCGCGTCCGGGAAGACCCTTCCCGAGAAGACGCTCCAGCTCCGCCCATGCCCTCTCTATCGGGCTCATGCGGTGTTCGCGGACCCTGCGCGCGACATGACGGGCGAGGAACACCAGCGCGACGGCCACGGCGGCCAGCAGCGCCGCGAACGCGGCGACGGCGCCGACAAGCCGCCACGAGAGCGGCGGGAGCATCCGCGACGGATCCGCCTCGTATTCGCCCGTAACCGGTTCGCGCGGAGAAGGCGGATCGAAGCGGATCGGGCCCGCCACCTCGGTTCCCACGGCGAACGGCAGTATCTTGTACGCCTTCGCGCATGGCTCCGGAACGAGCTTCCAGTTCACGACCTGTGTGACCGAGCCGTCCCTGCCCTCCTCGGGGTCCTCCGGGAACTCCTCGGCGACGGAGAAGCCGCGGCAGCGCTCGCGGATGTCGGGCATCTCGGCCTTGACGCCGCGCGCCGTCCTGAGCGTCAGCGTAAGGAACACGCTTCTGCCGGGATCGATGGCCTTCGTCTCCGAATCGGCGGAGAAGTCGATTCCGCCGTTCCGCACGCTCAGGAGCGTCGCCGCAAGTATCGCCAGCAAAGCCATTTCAGCCCCTCTTTCTCGCGCGGCGCTTGAAGAGCGCGCGGACCTCGTTGATGTAGGGCCTGTCCGTCGCAAGGTCCAGCGTGTCGATTCCGGTCTTCTTCAGGAACCGCCCCAGTTCCTCGCGGTCCTCCGCCGCCTTCCGCGCGAAAGACCGCCTCACGGACGGACTCGACGTGTCGACGAGCGCGAGCTCGCCGGTCTCGGGATCCTCCAGCTCCACGAGTCCGACGTCCGGGAGCTCCGACTCGGCGGGGTCGGACACCGTGACGCACACCATGTCGTGGCGGCGTGCCGCCGCGCGAAGCAGTTTCTCGCAGTCGCCGCGGCCGAGAAAGTCCGAGACGAGGAACACGACCGCGCGGCGTTTCTGCACGCCGCTGAGAAACCTGAGAGCCCCGGAGATGTCCGTTCCGCCCTCTGCGCCGTCGCTTGCGGCGAGCACCTCGCGCGCAAGGCGCATCACCGAGTCGCGGCCCTTGCGCGGGGGGATGTACTTGACGATCCTGTCCGAGAAGAGGACGAGACCAACCTTGTCCTGGTTGCGTATCGCGGTGAGCGCGAGAAGCGCCGTGACCTCCGCCGCGAGATCGGCCTTGGTTCGTCCGCGGCTTCCGTAGCTCTGCGAGCCGGAGACGTCGACCACGAAGAGAATCGTGAGCTCCCGCTCCTCGCTGTATCGCTTGATGTACGGCGCGCCGGTGCGCGCCGTCACGTTCCAGTCGATGGAGCGGACGTCGTCGCCGACCTCGTACGGGCGCACCTCGTCGAACTCCACGCCCTGTCCCTTGAACGTGGAATGGTAGTCGCCGGCCAGCTGGTCGTCGATCAGCCTGTTGGTGAGGATACGTATCTTCCCCACCTTCGCCATCAGCTCTTTTACGTCAGTCATAACACATGTCCGGTGCCTGCGCGCGGCGCAGAGGGCGCGAAAGCGCCGTCCTCCCCTCCAATCCCCCGTCAGGGCACCGGAACCTCCCCGAGTATCCTGTCGATGATCTTGTCGGACGTGATGTTCTCGGCCTCGGCCTCGTAGGTGAGGAGGATGCGGTGGCGGAGGACGTCGTGGACGACCTCCTTGACGTCCTGCGGCGTCGCATAGGCGCGTCCGTGCATCAGCGCGCATCCCCGCGCGGCCAGGTTGAGGGCGAGCGTCGCGCGCGGCGAGGCTCCGTTCTGGATCATCTCGCCTGTCTCGCGGGTCCTGAAGACGATCTCGAGGATGTAGTCGCCGACCTTCTCGTCGCAGTAGACGTCGTTGACCGCCGCGCGGAGCGACGCGATGTCCTCGGGCGTGCAGACCGTCTTCGCCACGGGCCTCTCGGCGCTCTCGGCGAAGCGCTGCATTATGCGCCGCTCGTCCGCCTTCGACGGCGTCTCGACGAGGCACTTGAACATGAAGCGGTCGACCTGCGCCTCCGGGAGCGGGTACGTGCCCTCCTGCTCGATCGGGTTCTGCGTCGCGAGGACGAGGAACGGCTTCGGCAGGGCGTAAGTCTCGTCGCCGATCGTCACCTGGCGCTCCTGCATGGACTCCAGGAGCGCGGACTGCACCTTGGCCGGCGCGCGGTTGATTTCGTCCGCGAGCAGGAGATTGGTGAAGACGGGGCCCTTCTTCGGCGTGAATTCGCCGGTCTTCGGCGAGTAGACGAGCGTTCCGACGACGTCGGCGGGAAGGAGGTCCGGGGTGAACGAGATTCGCCTGAACTCGAGCCCGAGCGTCTTCGCGAGCGTGTTGCACGAGAGCGTCTTCGCGAGGCCCGGCACACCCTCGAGAAGGATGTGTCCGTCGGTGACCATCGCGAGGATGAGCCGGTCCACGAGCTTCTCCTGCCCGACGATTACCTTGCCGACTTCGTCCTTGATTCTCGCCACGAGCTCCTTCTGCGCGGCGATCCTGTTCGTTGCCTCCCTGAGGTCCATTTCAGCTTGCTCCTTTCGTGATGTCCCTGATCATGTCCTTCACGGTTCCCCACTTTGCCTGCTGGAACCGCTTCAGATCCATTGAAATCTTCATTCGCTCCTCGTCCGTCTCCCGACCTCCGTCCGCGGCGAGGTCGCCGCGCCGGCGCTTCAGGGCGTCTATCCAGAGGTTGCGGACGAACTCCTGCAGAACGTCCACCGGCCTGAACGAGCTGGCCTGCGCCTTCCCCGCCGACAGCAGCACGCTGTCGAACCACCCGCGCTCGACCGGCGGCAG
>JAFRJH010000268.1 GCA_017432385.1 Kiritimatiellia bacterium | reverse complement strand
GAGCGCGGCGAGCGCGGCGTTGAGGGTGTCGGGCTGGACCGAGTCGCAGAGCCGCACATACGCCGTTGCCTCGCGTTCCTCGTCGGTCATGGCGAGCGCGGCATGGCGCATGAGAGTCGTCCTGCCCGTCCCCGCGTGGCCGTCGAGGAGAAGCGCGCGGTCGGATGCGTCCCTGCGCAGGAAGTCCAGGACGTCCGGCAGCATCCGGCGCGGAGTGAATCTCTTCGCGCCAAGCGCGAACTCGTGGAGCATCCGGCCCGTCAGCGCGTCGCCTAGCGGCGGCGGGGGCGGGTCCGCGGCGAAAACGCCGCGGACCTTGGCCTCGTCGCTCCGGTCCGCCCTGCGGAGGAGGGCCTTGCGCCGCTCGATCTGCCGCCGAAGCGGCAAGACCTCGTCGGGCTTAAGGTACCTGCTCCGCGTCCTGCCGTCTTCGCGCCACTGGTGGTAGAAGCGGTAGGCGCCGCGGATCTTCCGCCGCACGATCGAGCCCGGGGGCAGCCCGGACAGCTCGTCGTCTGCTGTGTCCTTGCCTGGCATGGCTGATATTTTACCACAACTCGCCGCGGCGTATGGTATAATCTGCGTGGTGGAGGAAGGGGACAGGCAAATGGACGACTGGATAGACATTCAGGCCGACCCGTCGCACGTGAAGCGCGAGCGGGCGAAGGCTCGGGAGCTCAGGAACACAGACTGGTGGCGCGCCCAGCTCGCGAAGGGCGTCTGCCGGTACTGCGGCCGCAGCGTGGGCGCGGCGAACCTGACGATGGACCATGTCGTGCCAGTGGCGCGCGGCGGCAGGTCGGTGCGCTCGAACTGCGTTCCATGCTGCAAGGAGTGCAACAACGCCAAGAAGGCCAAGACGCCGGCGGAGCAGATACTCGAGAAGCTGTTCGGCTGACGCGTCCGGCGCGGCGGAAACGCCGCGGCAATTTTGGTATAATACGCACATATGAAAGAGCCGAACCAGAGGAAGATCGCAGAACTGGTCAGGGAGCTCCTGTCCGAGCTTGGGGAGGATCCAACCCGCGAGGGGCTGAAGAAGACGCCCGAGCGCGTCGCGAAGTCCCTCTCGTTCCTGACGCGCGGATACCGCCAGAAGGTCAAGTCCGTGGTGAACGGCGCGTACTTCACGAGCGGCACGAACCACATGGTGATACTCAAGGACATTGAGCTCTACTCGATGTGCGAGCACCACATGCTTCCGTTCTACGGGCGTTGCGCGATAGGGTACATCTCGCAGGGCAGGGTCCTCGGCGTGTCAAAGCTAGCGCGCATAGTCGACATGTTCGCGAGGCGTCTCCAGATACAGGAGCGGCTCACGGAGGAGATAGCCGACGCCGTCATGAAGGAGGCCGGCGCGGAGGGCGTCGGCGTCGTCATAAAGGCCAGGCACCTCTGCATGATGATGAGGGGCGTCGAGAAGCAGAACTCGGAGATGACGACGTCCGCCGTGCTGGGCAGTTTCAGAAGCGACGAGAAGGTCCGGCAGGAGTTCCTCTCCCTGATACGGTGACGGCGCGCTACGGTGACGGCGCGCCGCAGCCGGACCTCCAGTCGAAAAGCACACCCTAAGGCGAGGTACTGACCATGGAAGCAGCGAAGAGCGTTGTCGAGATATGGCAGTGGGGCGGACCGTCCCAGCTGGAGACTTTCGACCCCAAGCCGGAGGCCGGGCGCGACTACAACGGCGGACTGAAGGCCATCCCCACCAACGTTCCGGGGATGTCCATCCACGAGTGGTGGCCGGAGCTCGCGAAGTGCGCCAATCTGTACTCCGTCATCCGCACGATGACGCACAGCCAGTTCGGGCACGAGAGCGCGGCCTACCTCATGCAGACGGGGCGGCTCCCCGGCGGCGGCGAGGTGTGCCCCGCGATAGGCGCCGTCGTCTCGCTTTCGAAGAAGTCGGGCTATGCCGGCGATCTCCCTCCCTACGTCATCCTCACGCGCGCGAAGGGGCGATTCAGCGAGGTGGGGTTTCTCGGCGACGAGGCGGCTCCGCTGGTGACGGGGGGGCGCCCCAACTCGGCGCGATTCGCGGTGGACGGCATCGTGCCCCCGGACGGAATCACCGAGAGGATCTCCAAAGAGCGCTTCGAGCTCCTGTCGGCGCTCGACACGTGGCGCCCCGCCGACGGCGCGAACGCCGCGAAGGCGCGCGCGTTCGACGCGGCAGGCGCAGAGGCCCGTCGCATATCCGAGGGCGACGCCGCGAAGGTCTTCGACCTGGCGCGGGAGCCGGCTGAGGTGCGCGACAGATACGGGCGGACCGAGATCGGACAGTCCCTCCTCGCGGCGCGGCGGCTCGTCGAGTACGGCGTCCCCTACGTCACCGTCAACGTCCAGGGATGGGATTCCCACAAGCGCCACTTCGAGACGATGAAGAGACGCAGCAACGACACGGACAGGGCCGTCGCGGCCTTCCTCACCGACCTGGCGGACCGGAAGCTTCTCGCCTCCACCGTGGTATGGATGAGCGGCGAGTTCGGGCGTACGCCGAAGGTGGGCTGGGAAGCGCCCTGGAACGGGGGGCGCGGACATTACGCGCGCTGCTTCTCCGCCCTCGTCGCGGGCGGCGGTTTCAAGGGCGGATGCATCGTCGGCGAGTCGGACGAGACGGCGAGCAAGCCGCTGTCGCGCCCCGTCGCGCCCCAGGACTTCCTCGGCAGCATCTATGAACTCTGCGGGATCGACCCCGATGGTCCGATTCCGAATTCCAAGGGCAAGAAGATGTCCGTTCTGCCGCCGCAGTCCGAGGCCGGCAGACTCCGCGAAATCTACGCGTGAAGGGAGGGCGAACCATCGGCCCTCTCAGTGTTTCTCATTTGTTCTCGCAAAAACTGCAAACTTCTCATTTGCACGCGGGGGGAATGATGGTATAATGCATCCCATATGGAAAAATTTGAATACATCGGAATCGGATTCTGCTCCAACGATCATCTGGCTGTTCTGCCGTTCATACCGATGGACACGAAGGTGCGGATGCTGTCCCATGCGATCATCGGCGGCGGTCCCGCGGGCAACTCCACCGCCGGCGCCGCGGCGCTCGGCAAGAAGGCGGCGTTCATCGGGACAGTCGGCGATGACGCGGACGGACGGATGATCCTCGCGGAGTTCGCCCGCGAAGGCGTCGACACGTCGATGATGAAGGTGAGGAAGGGCGCGACAAGCGCCATCGCGTACCTCTGGATCGAGGAGAAGACCGGGAACCGCTCCTGTGCGTGGACGCGGGAGGGGCTCGACGAGCTTACGGCGGACGAGATCGACCCCGAGGTGATCGCGCGGGCGAAGGTTCTGCATCTCGACGGGCACAACGCCGGCGGCTCGATCGCCGCGGCGAAGGTCGCGCGCGAGGCCGGCGTCACGGTCATGTACGACGCGGGCACCCACCGCGACGGGATGGAGGAGCTTCTGCCGCTTGCCGACCTGCTTGTCTGCTCCGAGGAGTTCATCCTGAAGCTGACGGGACTCAAGGACGCCGAGGAGGCCGTCCGCCAGGTCTACGCGAAATACAGGCCGAAGGTCTGCGGCGCGACGATGGGCGTGCGCGGATCGATGTGCTTCGACGGAAAGGACTTCGTCAAGTGCCCCTCGTTCAAGGTCGACAAGGTCGTGGACACCACGGGGTGCGGCGACCTCTTCCACACCGGGTTCGCGGTCCGCTGGCAGGAGACCCACGACCTGCTCGAGTGCCAGCGGTTCGGGGCGGCGGTCTCTGCGATCAAGTGCCGCGGGCTCTCCGGGCGTCCGCCGAGCGCGCCTACCCGCGCCGAGGTCGAGGCGTTTCTGGAGTCGCACTGACGGCACGCGCCTCGCACGCTGCATTCGCCGCGGATTATGGTATAATGCAGCCATGCGGAGGGAAATCGGAAGTCGCGTTTCCATGGACGGCGGGCGCCTGCTGCGGAGCGTCGTCGCGCTAAGCCTGCCGACCGTCGTGGTCGTGCTCCTGGGCGTTCGTTTCCTCGTCGTGGACGTTCCGAAGATCGTCCGCGACGAAAAGGCGCGGGTTCTTTCCTCGTCGGAGCATGCGGCCAAGGCAATGCGCGACGACCCGTCCCTCGCCGACTTCGTCTGGGAGCGCGGGCGCGGCGTCGTCCGCGGCACGCCGGAGTTCGGCGACTATCCGGCGGACATGTCGTGGAAGGACTGGAATCCCGAGAGCGGCACGAAGCGGCGCGACATGTGGGGCTGGCGGGCCTTCGACGGCGGACGGCTCGTCTGGGCGCGCGGCGTCGGCGAGAAGGACGGCGAGCGGGTCTACGCGCGCTGGACCAGCATCGAGGAGCGCGACTACGCGCTTATGTTCTATCTTTTCGGCCCGGTGTTCCTGATTGTTCTCGTCGGCATCACCTTCCTCGGCGCGCGGTTCTTCGTCGACTACGTGCGCTCCCGCGACGACTTCATGGCGGCGACGGCGCACGACCTCACGACGCCGCTCGTCGGGATGCGGTACATGATCGGCGCCGACGACGCGGAGGCGAAGATCCTGAACGAGCGCATGATCCGGCTTGTCGAGAACATAAAGGACTTCATGAGGCTCGGCGGCCGCCGCGCGGATCCGCGGAAGGAGAGGGTGGACGTCATGAAGGCGTACGAAGAGGCGTACTCGCTCTTCCGCGAGGACTACCGGGACCTTCTGGACGGAAAGGACGTCCATGTGTCGGCGGACGGCGGCGCTCCGTTCGCGGCCCTTGCGGACGAAACGCTCGTGGTGCAGATCCTCTGGAATCTCCTCGGAAACGACCTGAAGTACGCCGCTCCGCACGGTCCGGTCTCGGTGCGCTTCACGACGGAGGGCGGATTCGTCAGGGTGGAGTTCGCCGACGAGGGGCCCGGCATGAGGCCCGGCGAGATGCGCCGCGCCTTCGACCGCTACTACCGCGCCAGGACCGTGCTGGAGTCGGGCAAGGGCGGCTTCGGCATAGGGCTCTGCACCGCGCGCGAGTTCGCGCGCGCGATGGGCGGAGACCTCGCGGTGCGCGCGAACAGCCCGCGCGGCTGCGTCTTTACGCTGGACCTACCCTCCGCCGCCGGCCGGTAAGGTCCGGCGAGCGAGACTGCGTTTGTCACATTTCGCCACAATCACGCGGTTTTTTGTGGTATAATAAGGCCATGAGCAAACTGATTCTCGCGGCATCTTCCCTCGCCGTCGCATTCATCTGCGGATGCGCCAGAGAGAGCGGGACCACCTTGACGATGGTCACGCAGACGCAGTTTCCGCCCTATGAGTTCATGCGCGGGCGGGAGCTTGTCGGCGTCGACATGGAGATAGGGCGCGCCGTCGCCGCGAAGCTCGGCAGAAAGTTCATGTGCGAGTCGGTCGACTTCGCCTCGATAATCCCGGCGGTCCTCTCGGGCAGGGCGGATTTCGCGGCGTCGGGCCTAACCGTCACGGCAGACCGCCTGCGGAACGTCGACTTCTCCGATCCCTATATAACGAAGGGTGTCGTAGTCGTCTACAGGAAGACGACCGGATACCAGGGCCAGGCGCAGCTCAAGGGCCGCAAGATCGGCGTGCAGAGCGGCGCGACGAGCGAGACGTACTGCCTCGAGAAGCTCCGCCAGGAGCCGGCCGAGCGCTGCCACTCGCCGGTCGATGCGGTTGCGGCGCTCAAGTCGGGCCGCGTCGACTTCGTCATTGCCGACGTCGATCCGGCCAAGCACAGCGTGATCGGCGATCCCGACCTCGCGATTTCCGACGTCATGACGACGGAGGAGTACGCGGTCGCCGTCAGGAAGGGGTGCCCCGAGCTCCTCAAGGCGGTCAACGAGACCATCGCCGAGATCAAGGCCGACGGGCGCCTCGCGAAGTGGGTCGCCGAGTACACCGCGGAGGCCGAGGGCGCGGGCGGCATGTGACTTTTCACGGTTAACACGGAACAATGCAGAGGCAAAGACATAAAATGAACACGAAGAGACTGACTATCGCCGTTTCCGCGCTTGCGGCGGCGTTGATGTGCGGATGCGCCAGACAGGACGACAGCAGGGTCAAGATGATTACGGAGGCCACGTTCCCGCCGTACGAGTTCATGCGGGGAAAGGACATAGTCGGCATCGACGTGGAGATATGCCGCGCCGTGGCGCAGAAGCTGGGCAGGGAGTTCTCCTGCGAGACCGTCGACTTCGACTCCGTCATCCCGGCCGTCATATCTGGCAAGGCCGACCTTGCCGCGGCAGGCATCACGGTCACCGAGGACCGCAGGAAGAACGTCGACTTCTCGGTTCCGTACGTGAAGACCGGCATTGTCGTCGTCTACAAGAAGAAGGACGGCTTCGCGGGCCCTGACCAGCTCAAGGGCAGGAAGATCGGCGTCCAGGGCGGCACGACGAGCGAGACGTATGTCCTGGAGCAGCTCAAGCAGGAGCCCGACCGCAGCCGTTCGCCCGCCGAGGCCGTCGCGGCGCTGAAGTCCGGCCGCGTGGACTTCGTCATCGCCGACATCGATCCAGCGAAGAACTGCGTCAAGGGCGAGGCGGACCTCGCGATCTCCGACTTCATCACGTCCGAGGAGTACGCGGTCGCGATCAAGAAGGGGCGTCCGGAGCTCCTCAAGGCGGTCAACGAGACCATCGCCGAGATCAAGGCCGACGGGCGCCTCGCGAAGTGGATCGCAGAATACACGGCCGAGTCCGACAAGCTAAAGGACAAGTGAGTTGATCCAGCGGCTCATAGACGACTTCCAGCTCTGCTTCGTCAAGAACGGGCGCTGGGACTATCTTCTTGGCGGGCTTGGCGTGACGCTCGAGGTCGCGCTCGCCGCGATAGTCCTCGGACTCGCCATAGGTTTCCTCGTCGCCGTCGTCCGGGCGACGCACGACAGGTACGGGCGCCTCCCCGTCCTTGACTTCGCCGCGAAGGTGTACCTCGCGGTCATCCGCGGGACCCCGATGGTCGTGCAGCTCCTGATCACCTACTACATAATCCTGCGCTCGGTCGACTCGAAGGTCCTAATCGCGATTCTCGCGTTCGGGATAAACTCCGGCGCGTATCAGGCCGAGATCATCCGCGCCGGCATCGTGTCGATCGACCCCGGGCAGATGGAGGCGGGCCGCGCGCTCGGGCTTTCGTACTGGCGCACGATGCTGCGCATCGTCCTCCCCCAGGCGGTTAGGAACGTCCTTCCCGCGCTCGGCAACGAGTTCATCGTCCTCATGAAGGACACCTCCATCGTCGGCTACATCGCGCTCATAGACCTCGCCAAGGGCGGCGACATAATCCGTTCGCAGACGTACTCCGTCTATCTCCCGTACCTCACCGTCGCGGCGATCTACCTTGTTCTGGTCATGACGTTCACATGGCTCCACGGCAGGCTCGAGCGTTATCGGAGGAACACCGGTGCCGATCCCGTCCGCAACGGCAGCTGAAAGTCCATCCCCAACCACCAACCACCATGTCTGAAACGCTGCTCAAGATAGAGAACCTGAAGAAGAGCTTCGGGAAGCTGGAGGTCCTGAAGGGCATCTCGACCGAGATCCGCAAGGGCGAGGTCGTGGTGATGATAGGTCCGTCCGGCGGCGGCAAGTCGACGTTCCTGCGCTGCATGAACCTCCTTGAGCAGCCTACCGGCGGGTCGATAATCTTCGACGGCATCGACATCGTGAATGCGGACGACAGGACTAAGAACCACATCCGCAGCGAGATGGGGATGGTCTTCCAGCACTTCAACCTCTTCCCGCATCTCACTATCCTGGAGAACATCGCGCTCGCCCCGCGGCTCGTGCGCCGGGTCCCGGCCAGGCGTGCCGCGCGCAGGGCCCTCGAACTGCTCGACCGGGTCGGGCTCGCGGCCACGGCGCGGGCGT
>JAFRJH010000267.1 GCA_017432385.1 Kiritimatiellia bacterium | reverse complement strand
GCGCGGCGCGCCGCCCTTCGCGCCCCCGCCGCCAGCCACGCCGCGACGGCCGCGCAGAAGACAATCGCGCCGAGGATGATCCGCGCAAAGGGGCGCGCCCGCTCGACGCTCGACTTGTCGGCGTCGAACATGAGCCCGCGGTTCGCGTCCTCCGTTATGGAGCGGAGCGCCGCGGCGCAGTCGAGGTCCTTCCCGGCGTCGGACAGGAGCAGTCCGAGGAATCTGCGCTGCACGAGGTCGCTCGCGCCCTGCCAGAAGCCGACCCACGGCTCGGTCACGGCCTTGATGTCGCCGCGGTCGAGGTCGGCGTACATGTCGCGTATGCCCTGCGGCAGCGCGGCGACCTCGTCACTGAACCCGAGGCGCTCGAGGTCTGCGGGACGGCACCAGCGTGCGCGGCCCTCGGCCACGTTGCGCCTGACGTCGGCGTCGGCAAGCTCCGGCGAGGCGAGCGCGGAAAGGCATTTCCAGACGAGGTCGCGCTCCTCCTTCGGACGGCGTCCGACGGACTCGCTCATCGCGTAGAAATGCCTGTGCGCCTGTAGGACCCTCACTCCGCCCTCGTCGCAGGCGGGAAACGGCATGAGCCCGATGTCCTCGGACGGCATGTCGAGCGTCTCGGTTAGCCTGAGGACGAGGTCTTCGCCTCCGAACACGGCGACCGCCTCGCCCGCGGAGAATATGCGCCCGATGTCGTCGGCGACGGTCAGCGTCGGAAGTCCCCGCACAACCTCGAGCCTCACCAGCTCCTGGAGGAACTCCGCCGCCTTCACCGCGGCCGGGGAATCGAAGCAGGCCTCGAACCTGCCGTCGCCGGGGACCTCCCTGATCACGTCGCCCCCGGCCGACTGGACCCAGGGCAGAAACCCCCACGGACGGTTCTCGATCGCGAAGGCCCGGCGTCCCGGGCGCGTGAGGCGGACGCACCATTCGCGGAACCCGGACCACGTCTTAGGCGGGCTCTCGGGATCGAGTCCGGCCGCGCGGACGAGGTCCTTGCGGTAGACGATGCCGTAGTACGCGGTTCCCGGCGTCGGAAGCGCCCAGACGTGTCCGTCAAACGTCCGCACCCTGTCCCAGAGGTCCGACGGGGCGGCCGGGGCCGTCCACTCGTCGAGCGGATACACGAAGCCCTGGGCGACGTCGTGGCGGAGTATGTGGAACCATGCCTTGTAGATGTCCGGGGCGGTGCCTCCGGCGAGCGCGAGCATGAAGGTGGAGCGCCCGCCCGCCCCCGGCAGGGCAAGGCCGCCCCACTTCACCGGCTCTATCTCCGGATTCTCCTTCGCGAGCTCGATGACGCGCCGCGTCGACGGCTCCTCGGGGTGGTCCGGGTTGTAGCAGAAAAGGAAACTGACCTCGGCGGAGGCCGGGGCCAGCATCGGGACGAGGGCTGCAAGCGGCAGCAAGGTCTTGAAGAATCTGACCTTCGCGCCGGGCATCCTCAAAGCACGTCCGTTACCATTCCGCGCGCGACCTTGCGGGCCACGAGCTCCCCGGCGAGGGCCTGGAGAACGACGAGCCCGAACAGCGTCGCCGCACCCGGAGCCTGGCCGGTGATGACGGCTCCGTCGGCGACGACCGGCGCGTCGGCGCACGGGCGGTCGAGATCCATAACGCACGAGGGGTAGCACGTCACGTGCTGGTCGGGGTCCAGCACCTCGGCCTCGACAAGCACCGTCGGGGCGGCGCAGATCGCACAGATGAGACGGCCCTCGGCCTTCTGGCGCCGGAGGCGTTCGATGACCTCGGGGGACTTCCTGAGGTTCTCGGTGCCGGGTCCGCCCGGCAGGATGAACGCGTCGAAGACGGCCTCCGCGGCATCGGAGAAGAGCGCGTCGGCCTTCATCTCGATGCCGTGGGCGCTCCTGACGCACTGCGAGCCGCCGAGCGACGCGGTCGTGACCTCGACTCCGCCGCGGCGGAGGATGTCGACGACGGAAACCGCCTCGATGTCCTCGAAGCCTTCGGCGAGAACCACAAGCGCGTTAGCCATGCGTCACCTCCGCGGACTTCAGCCGACGTTCTTCGCCTCGTTGCACTTGAGCTTGCGGCCGAGTATCTCCTTGTCGGAGAGCGCGGCGACGGCGGCGTCAACCTCGGCGCGGTTGGGCATGTGGACGAATCCGAAGCCCTTGGAGCGGCCGGTCGCGCGGTTCGTGATGATGCGCGCGGAATTGACGGTCCCGTACACCTCGAACTCCTTGCGGAGCTGATCCTCGGTGAGGTCGTAGCTGAGGTTCCCGACATAGATCTCGATGGATCCGTCGGCAGGCGCGGGATGCTTCTTCTCGAACCTCTGCTCGGCCCTCTGGGCCTCCTTGCGCGCGGACGCGGGGGCGGAGGCGGATCCCTTGCCGGAGCACTTGCAGCCGCGGATCTTGCAGACGACGCAGGTCACGACGACGCCGACGACAAAGCCGATGGCGCCGGCGACATAGCAGCACAGCTGCGGATTCTGGCACGTTTCGTTCATTTTCCTTCTCTCTCCTTCTTTCTCGTTTCTCTTTTTTCCTGTTCGCCGACCGGCCGCTTCTCTGCGCGGACCCCGGTCAGCTGTTCCGATAGTCCCCGAGCGACTTCATGCGGCTCGGGTGCCGGAGTTTGCGGAGCGCCTTCGCCTCGATCTGGCGGATTCGCTCGCGCGTTACGTTGAAGAGGCGGCCCACCTCCTCGAGTGTCCTCGAATAACCGTCCGTCAGGCCGAAACGGAAGTCCACAACCTGCCGCTCGCGGTCCGTCAGCGTCTCGAGGATGTCCCTCAGACGCTCCTTCAGGAGGTGGCCCTCGGTCACCTCGAACGGATTCTCGCTCGACAGGTCGGGTATGAAGTCGCCGTAGTGCGCGTCGTCGTTGTCTCCGACCTTCGACTGCAGCGAAATCGGCTGCTGGGCCATGCGCTTGACCGCCCGCACCTGGTCGGGCGGCATGCTCATCTCATCGGACAGCTCCTGCTCGGTCGGTTCGCGGCCGAGCTTCTGGATGAGCCGCTTCTGCACGCGCATCAGCTTGTTGATCGTCTCGATCATGTGCACCGGGATGCGTATCGTGCGCGCCTGGTCCGCTATCGCGCGGGTCGCCGCCTGGCGGATCCACCACGTCGCGTACGTGGAGAACTTGTAGCCGCGCTTGTACTCGAACTTCTCGACGGCCTTCATAAGGCCGGTGTTGCCCTCCTGGATGAGGTCGAGGAACGACAACCCGCGGTTCATGTACTTCTTCACGATCGAGATGACGAGCCTGAGGTTCGCCTCCACCATCTTGGTGCGCGCGGTCTGGCCCGCCCTCAGGACCTTCCTGAGCTCCGCAAAGGTCGTCATGAACTCCTCGGCGGGCATGCCGAAGAGCGCCTCGAGATGGGACATCTTCTCGCGAAGGGAGGCAAGCTCCGTGTCGCGGCGCTTCGAGGGCTTCTGCTGCATCAGCTGAGCCTGCCTCGCGACCAGCTGCCTGTACGGCAGGTATATGCGCTCGTCGGCCTCGGCGCAGAGCGTCTCGAGGACCTTCTGCTTGAAGCTCAGGTCGTCGAAGCACTGGCGGAGCGCGCCGCGCGCGTTCGCAAGCGTCTTCTCGGCGCCGCGCAGGACCGTCTGGGAGACGTTCTTCTTCGCGATGGTGGCGAGGTACTTGGAGCTCGCCTCCTGAAGCCGCTTCTCGGTCTCCTTGATCTGCTTCCGGAAGCCCGGTATGAGCTCCATGTACTTGTCGCGCTTCTCGTCGAACTTGTCGGTGACGATGCGGTCGAAGCGCTCGCCCTGGCCCTCGAGCTTGTCGAGGAGGCTCGCGTACATGGGCGGCGCGAAGAGGAATCGGTTGAAGACGTCGCGCGTCTTGGTCTCGGCGTCCTCGATCGTCTGGCAAATCGTCACCTCCTCGTCGCGCGAGAGAAGCTGCACCTGGCCCATCTGGTGCAGGTACATGCGGATCGGATCCTCGATCATCTCCGCCGCGCGCTGCTTGGGGTCGGCCGACTTCTGGTTCTTCGCCTCCAGCCACTTCTTTACGTCCTCCTCGCGCAGGACCTGCACGCCCAGCGCCTCGAGGATCTTAAGGTAGCGGTCGGACTGGATCGCGTCGACGATGTTCTGCGGGAGTATCTGGTTCAGCTCCTCGTAGGTGATGTAGCCGCCGTTGGCCTCGCTGCGGCGCTTGACGTCGTTGATGACCTCGTTGAGCTCCGTCTCGCGCAGGATCGACATGCCCTCCATCGACGGAAGCACCGTCTCGCCGGCCACGTCGTCGTCGACGGTGAAGCTGGGCAGCGGATCGGCCGCCTGGAGGTTCGCGTCGCTCTCGTCCTCGGGATGGCTGTCGGCGTCCTCCGCCTCGACCTCCGCCACGAGCTTGTCGGCGTCGAGCGTCGCGGCCTCGAGCTCCGCCTCGTCGGGCGGAAGGTCGTCGCCGACATCGGCCGCCGCAGCGGCCCTC
>JAFRJH010000266.1 GCA_017432385.1 Kiritimatiellia bacterium | reverse complement strand
GGGCTGCACGTCATAGTGGCCGTACACGAGCATCGTCGGCGCCCCTTCGTCCCCCCTGCGCTCGGCGAATAGGACCGGCGGCGGGGGGGGCGCGCCCTCCGCGGGCCTCTCTGGATACAGCAGCTCGGCCTCGAAACCGATCTTCCCGAGCCACTTCCGGAGCCACGAGGCGCAGTTCAGGCATTCCTTGAACCGCGCCGGATCCGCACCCACCGACTCGAACCTGAGGAGTTCGAAGTATTCGGACTTGACTTTGTCTTCTGTCTGCATATCGTCCGCCATCCACTATGAAACAAGCCAGATCGAAACGAGCGTCGCGATGACCGCGGCCGCGGCGGTGAGCGCGACGGACACCTTCCGCATCAGCCTGCGGCGCTTCAGCCGCGTCACGAACTGGCGTATCTCGTCGTCGTCCGTCTCGAAGGACAGCGCCTCGCTAGCCGCCCCGTCCTTCGGCAGGCGGTTCAGGACGGACTTGACCGAGAGATGCGTCGGCGCGTTCTCCACGTCCTTGGAATACCGGATCTCCGTCGACGCCGGACGCTCCATGCGGTAGCCGAGCTTCTCGAATTCGCGGAGGAGCGCCGTCGGACCGGATATGCGCCTGTCGCGTTCCTTGACGCACATGCGGCGGATGAGCGCCGCGAGCATCGGCGGAACGTTCGGATTGTAGTCGCGGATGTCGGGGAACGGATCCTCGGAGAGCGTCTGCGCCAGTATCTGCGGCGCGTTCGGGCCCTCGAAAGGCGGCTTGCCGGCGATCATCTCGAAGAGGACGACGCCGAGCGAGTAGATGTCGGCGCGCGTGTCGACCGCGGCCGCGTCCAGGGCCTGCTCCGGCGCAACGTAGGCGGGCGTCCCGAACACGTTCTCGGTCCTGGTGTTGAGCGAGTCCTTGACGTCCTCAGACTTCGCGATGCCCAGATCGACGAGCTTCACCAGCCCGTCCGGCTGTATCATGATGTTCTCGGGCTTGATGTCGCGGTGGCCGCCGGTCAGCGTCTGCGCGGCCTCGAGGGCGCTGGCGACCTGCATCGCGACCTCCACGGCGCGGTCCGGCTCGAAACGTCCCGCGAACGCTATCGCCTGCCGCAGGTCGCCGCCGTTCACGTAGTCCATCACGAGGTAGTATAGTCCACGCGCCTCGTCGTAGCCGCAGTCGTGCACGGCTACGAGGTTGGGATGGCGGATGCGCGTCGCGATCTTCGCCTCGCGGAGGAAACGCTTGACGTAGCTGTCGTTCTCCCTCGCGACCTCCGGGAAAAGCACCTTGAGCGCGAAGCGCGTGTCGAGCATCTCGTGGCGGACGAGGTACACGGCCCCGAGCCCGCCGTTCCCAAGCAGCCGCTCTATGACGTAGCCGTGGAAACGCTCGCCGTTCTGGAACACGTCTTGTTTGCCGAAGTTCACCTTTTCGCCCCGATTCTTAGGACCACTATGGAATAGTTGTCGGCGGCGCCGCCCCTGACGACCCCCGCCGCAAGCCTCTCCACGACGTCGCGGGGCCTGCCGCCCTGAGCGAACGCCTTGCGTATGCCGTCATGGTCGATCATGTCGTACACGCCGTCGGAGCACACGAGGAACTGGTCGCCGGCCCGGAAGTCCACGCGGCGCCAGTCGACCTTGACGGTGTCCTCGATGCCGATCGCCCGCGTGAGCACATGGGAGAGGACGCTCGTCCTTCCGGCGAGCGCGGCCGCGGCGGTGGCGCCGCACGCGCGGCGCGTCAGCTCGGACGCCATGGTGTGGTCGCGGGTAAGCTGCTCGAGCACCCCCGCCCTGTAGCGGTAGACGCGGCTGTCGCCCACGTGCGCGACTATAGCCTGAAAAGACGCGCCCTCGTCAAGCACGAGCGCGGCCACGGTCGAGCCCATCTGCCGGTAGCCGGCGCCGTCGGCGAAGTCGCGTATATCGGCGTTGGCCCTGTCGATCGCCTCCGCAACGCGCCTGATGCGGTCGGCGAAGCCCCTGCGCGCCACGACCGCCTTGACGAAATGCCTGCACACAAGCTCGCTCGCCTTCGCGCCTCCCTCGCCGCCCCCCATGCCGTCCGCCACGCAGAACGAGGCGCGACCGCGGTACGCGACGACATGGTCCTGGTTGTCCGCCCGGACGAGCCCCCGGTCCGAGAGCGACGCGCTCTCGATCGTGTAGACTCTGCGCTTCTGCCTAAACCAGTCCAGCAGCATCACGGGCTCCTCGTCCAGACTGTCGCCAGGGCGACGATAAGAGACTCCACCGCGAGCACCATTGCCGCCGCGGCGTACAGGACGCCGCGGTCCCGGTACCACGGCGGGCGCGGCGGATTCGCCGCGGCATCTGCGTAGCCGGCCATACGGCCGGGCGTGCAGAGGAATTCCAGCACGGCGTGCGCCGACGCCGGCCGCTCGTCGGCGGACGGATGCGTCAGCAGGGAGACGAGCGCGGCCAGTTCCGGCGGCGTGTCCGGCCTAATGGTGCGGACGTCGGCGAACTGCCGGCCGCCGATCGCGTTGGCGAGCGTGCACATGGCGTTCTCGCCGTCGTTGGGCCTTCGCCCGGTGATCATCTCGTACATCACGACGCCGAGGGAGTAGAGGTCGGAACGGATGTCGACGGAATGCGAGTCGAGCATCTGCTCCGGCGACATGTAGGCCGGCGTTCCGACCGTCGCGCCGACCATCGTCATGCGCTCGATGCCGCGCCCGAAGCGCGTGATCCCCAGATCGGCGAGCTTCGCCGTGCCGTCCGCGGAAAACATGATGTTGTCGGGCTTGACGTCGCGGTGGACGAGCCCGCGCGATTCGACGAGGGCGAGGGCGCGCGCGATGTCGGCCGCAATCATCGTGATTCCGGAAAACGACATGGCGACGCCGCTTTCCAGCAGCTGCCTCAGGGAGCCGCCGGGCATGAACTCCATCGTCAGGAAGCAAAGCCCAGTCTCCGGGTCGATGCCGGCGTCGTAGACCTCCACGATGTTCGGGTGTCGGACTGTCATCAGGAACTCGGCCTCGCGCACGAAGCGCTCGAGTTCGCCGGAGCCCTTCTCCGACGCGTCGGGCCTCAGGACCTTGACGGCATGGCGCTCGCCAGCGGGCCCGCACATGAGGTAAACCTCGCCCATGCCGCCTCTGCCGAGCAGCCGTTCGACCGTATAGGTCCCGAAGTGTCCCCCCTCCGGAAGAATTGTCGTTTGCTCTCCGAGCATCTCCTTTGTGGAAGAGTAGACCATAAATCCAAGACGCGGGGGCGCCGCAGCAGAGCAGCGAGCGGTAGAGGCGCTCGATGTCCTT
>JAFRJH010000265.1 GCA_017432385.1 Kiritimatiellia bacterium | reverse complement strand
GGAGCGCAAGCGCCATCGAGAAGAAGTCCGTCGCGGAGCAGGCCCGCACGACAGTGATCGCCACGCCGCGCGCCGAAAGCGTCATCGCGGGAACATCAAACGCCGCGCCCAAGTAGACTGCGGCAAGCCGCGCGGCTGGCCGCATGAAGCCAAAGGCGACGGCTGCATCCGGCAGCGCGTCGACGGCAAGCTTCACGCCAAGCGCAACAGCTACTGCTGCGGCTGCGGTTCCGAGGCGCAATCTTCCTCCTTTGCGACCTCGCCGAGCGTCTTCGTCCCGGAGAGGAGCGCGACGACCTGCTGCTGGACCTCCGCGAGGTTCTCAATGCGCAGGCGGGGGTCGAGGATGACAAACGTGTCGCCCTGCTTGCGGTCCTCGTAGACGCGGCGGATGGTGCCGTCCTCGAGCTCCTTCGCGTCGCGCTCGACGAGAATCTTCGAGCGTTCGAGCATGACGGCAAGGACATACACGACGTTCTTCATCGCGGGGTCGTCGAGCGTGACAAGCTGCCTTAGGAGCTCGCCGGCGTCCTCCTTCTTGAGCGGCTCCTTCTTCTCCTCCTTCACGGGAGCGAAATAGACGCCGTCCCACTGGGAGAACGGCTCCCAGTCCTTCTCCGCCGTCTTCCAGCACTCCGGGTGGCAGTCGAAGCGCTCGTACCCGCCCGGAGTCTCCCTGAGGGCGCTCACGACGGGCGCGCGGTCGACCAGCGGCTTCTGGCAGAGGCTGCACACGTGCCCCCGCGACCTGATGTTCCATTCCTGTGACATGTGCGTATTATACCAAATCGGAGGCGCTACTTCGCGACGCGCTGGACGCGGGTTCCGAGCGAGCAGATTATGTCGTAGGCGTGGGTGCCCTTGAGGGCCGCCCAGTCGTCCGGCGTGATCGAGTCGCGCCCGCACCTGCCGAAGCACACGACTTCGTCGCCTGCCTTCACGCCCGGGACGTCCGTCACGTCGACCGTGGTGTAGTCCATCGAGATGCGGCCGACGATCCTGCAGCGGCGGCCGCCTATGAAGACGAATCCGCGGTTGGTGAGCGCGAGGGGGAGGCCGTCGGCGTACCCCGCGGAGATCGTCGCGATCCGGGCTGGCGCGGCGAGGCACCAGGTGCGGCCGTAGCCTAGAGTCGTGCCGGCGGGGAGCTCGCGGACCTGCGCGACGCGCGTCCTGAGAGAGAGGACCGGCTCCACCTTCAGGGCCTTTCTGCCGTTCGGGTCGAAGCTTCCGTGGAGGTTGATGCCGGTCCGGACCATGGTGAAGGGCCTCTTCGCCGTCTCCGGAAAGTTGTTTATCGCGTCGGACGCCGCCATATGCACCTTGCGGAAGCGGATTCCCTCCGCCGCGCACGCGGCGACCACGGACTTGAAGAGCCCGATCTGCCTCTTCGTGAACGGGTCCTTCGGCTCGTAGGCCATCGGGCAGTGCGAGAATATCCCCTCGCAGTCGAGCCCGGGGAGCGCCCTTACGGCGCGGATCGTCTCCAGCGCGTCCTTCGCGAGGATGCCGAGGCGCCCCATGCCGGTGTCGAGCTTGAAGTGGACGCGCGCGGCGACGCGGGCCTTCACGGCGGCGGCGGAGATGAGCTTCGCCGTGGCGAGGTCGGTCACGGGAAGGACCACTCCCGCCTTCACCATCGGGGCGATCTCGTCCGGGAGGACCGACGAGAGTATCTGGACGGCCGCGGCGTTTCCGCCGCGCTTCTTTCCGAGCACCTTCAGGAGCTCGAGCGCCTCGAACGGCTCGGCCACGCCGAAGTCGCGGCATCCCGCGCCGAAGAGGGCCCCGGCGTAGTCCCCTACGCCGAGTCCGTAGGCGTTCGCCTTCAGCACGCACAGAACGCGCATCGGCTTCACGTGCGCCACGATCCTCCTGTAGTTCCGAACCAGCGCCCCGAGGTCGATCTCGACGCGCACACGGCGTTTCAGCGGCTCTTTCATTCCATTCCTCCAGCGAGATGCATCCGCCGCGCTCCGGCGCGGCGGACGCTCAGGGTTTCCCGAGGACTCCGTTCTCGAGTCTGAGGATGCGGTCGCAGATCGCGGCCGCCTCCGGCGAGTGGGTCACCATGACGAGTGCGGTGGACGTGCCGCGGGTGAGGTCGGCGAGCATCTTCAGGATGTCCGCGCCCGTAAGCGCGTCGAGGTTGCCGGTCGGCTCGTCGGCGAGCACGAGGGCGGGGTCGGTCACAAGGGCGCGCGCGAGGGCGACGCGCTGGCGCTCCCCGCCGGAAAGCTCGGAGGGGAGATGCCGGAGGCGCCCCGCGAGCCCGACCTTCTCAAGCAGCCCGAGGGCGCGCACGCGCGCCGCCGCGCGGTCGATGCGCGGACGCCCGCCGGCCATGGTCGGCAGCATGACGTTCTCGAGGACCGTCAGCTCGGGCATGAGGTGGTACGCCTGGAAGACGAACCCGAAATTGTCCGGACGCACGACCGTGCCGCATCCGCGCCTTAGCCCGAGGAGCCCGCCGAGAACGTGCAGAAGCGTCGACTTTCCGGAGCCGGACCGCCCGACGACGGCGACCTTCTCGCCTTCGGCGACGGAAAGGTCGAGCCCCTTCAGCACCTCGATCGGGGGCTGTCCGGGGATCGCGAAGGATATCCGCAGGCCATGTGCTTCAAGTACCATCATTCGTTCAATGCCGCTACGGGGTCCTTGGCGGACGCGACAAGCGCCGGGACCAGCGACGCGAGGAGTCCGAAAACATATACGAAGGCGACGGCCCAGAAGATGTCGGAGAAAATCACCCTGTGGGGGATCTCGGCGAGCCCGTAGACCGACTCGGGAAAGACGGGGAGCCCCATCCTGCCGAGCCATTCGACTATCTTCTGGAGGTTGGATAGCACGGCCCAGCTGGCGAGAAGCCCGAGGACGACGCCGGCCGTGCACTGGATCATGCCGTGGACCATGAAGACGCCCATGATCTGGAGCCTGCGGAATCCAAGCGACTTGAGGAGTCCGATTTCGGGCGTCTTCTGCACCGTCAGCACGAGCAGCGTGTTCATGACGCAGAAGAGCGCCACGAGGGAGATGAGGAGCAGGAGCACGGCGGTCATGTTCTTCTCGACCGCGAGCGCGCTGAAGAGCTCGCTGTCGACCTCGAGCCAGCTCATCTGGCGCAGGCCGGGCGCCGCCGCGCCGATTGCGTCGCAGACCTCGCCGAAGCGGCGGGTGTCGGTCGGGCAGTCCGTCTTCACGTGGATCGCGAAGACGCCCTTCTCCATGCCCATCAGCTCGCGGACGTTCCACAGGCTGGCGGCGACGTAGCCCGAGTCGTACTCGTACTGTCCGCAAGAGAAGATTCCCGCCACCCGCCACTTGACCGGCAGAAAGACCTCGTCGCTGGAGACGAGCGTCTTGGGGGAGTAGACGGTCACCTCGTCGCCGACCCAGACGCCGAGTTTGCGGGCCACCTGGCGTCCGATGACTATCGAGTCGCCGTCGAGGTCGAAGGCGCCCGCGAGGGGGCGGCCGAGGGAAGATGCCATCGAAACCTCGTCGGCGTCGACGTCGAGGATGACCGG